>JBMFPP010000125.1:0-7359 GCA_049969055.1 Armatimonadota bacterium
CAGCGGTTCTGTAATGGTTGGGCAATCTTTTGTGGTCCAGGCTGTTCTGCGCAATGCGGATCCGGCGAATTTGGACTGGACATTAACACCGCCCAATGTGGGTAGGCTGATTGTTGATGGAACTCGTGCCACGTACATTGCGCCGGAGCGGGTGCCGTCTCCGCCGGATGTTTTTGTTGGGGCTTCACTTAGGGGCACCAGCTTGCACAGCGAGTGCAGGATAACCATAACCACCCAGCCCATGTTTCCGCCGAAGATCACCAACTTTGAGCCCAAACAGGGCGTTGTTGGGATCAACGTGCGCATAGAGGGTGAAAACTTCGGGGCAACGCCCGGAGAGAACGATGTAAGATTCGGCGGGGGCGCGCAGGCGGTGGTTTTGGCTGTGGATCCATCCCGCACGCGCATGTGGGTTGTGGTGCCTCCAAATGCGAAAACCGGGAAGATCACGGTTACCACAAGCGGCGGCACGGCTGAGAGCGTGGATGAATTCAAGGTTATAGGTGTTTCAGGAGAGCCTTCATTCCAGATAAAGTATTTTGAACCGGCGCACGGTGCCCCAGGCTCCCACGTGAAGATAGAAACCACCGGCCTTGGCCCGATGGGTCAGAGGGTTCTCTTCAACGGGGTAGAAGCCGACATACCGGGTTCCAAACTACCATTTGCAGCGACCGACACTGTGATTTACAGGCGGGTTCCGCAGGGTGCAATAAGCGGTCCCATCACAATCATCGATAGCTACAAAGGGGTTGCGTCCAGCGCGGAGCCGTTCACAGTTCTCCCTCCACCCACCGTGTACAAGATGGAAACCGACCCGCCCACGTACCCCAAAAAAACAAAGGCCGGCAAGCCTTTGTACATCTACGGCAGTAACTTCCTTCCCTCTGTTTCGAGTCTGCCCGGGTATGTGCCCGGCGGCGTTACCAAGGTGCGCTTCAACGGTATGAACGAGGATGTGGACGTTGCATATGCCGATCAGAACAAGCTCATGGTTATAGTGCCGCAGGGGGCCTCAACCGGTCCAGTGAAGGTGATAACGTACTTCAACAATCCGCTTACATATAAGTGGCTGGATCCCATCACAGGACAGCCCTACGGCCCGGACCTGGTGGGGGAGGCAGAGACCCCGGACAGCCTCATCATAGACGAACCGCCCACAATCGCCGGTTTTACCCCAAAGGAGGGATATGAAGGCGATCTGGTAACGATCTCCGGCACTAACTTTGACCCACGCGACCCCTACAGCAACGAGGTGCGCTTCAACGGTATTACCGCCCCTGTTGTGGAGGTTGCTCCTGACGGTCGGTCCATCAAGGCGGTGGTTCCGTTCAACGCTACCACCGGGAAGATATCGGTTAAGAACGGAGCCGGTGAGGCTGTAAGTGCAGAGGATTTCAAGGTACTGCACAAAGTGCTGGTGACCCCGTCCGAAGCCGCTGCGCGTGCAGGCGGTTCTCGGGTGAGTTTTTCTGCAAGAGTTACGGGTATTGAGAACCAGAGCGTGAATTGGAGCGCATCTCCTCCGGGAATCGGAAGTATAGATAACAACGGGGTTTATACCCCGCCCGAACTGCTGGTATCCCCCGTTACTCTTACCATCACAGCCGAAAGCGCGGTACTGCCCAGCGTGAAAGGCACAGCCAAATTGACGGTTCTTCCGCCGCTTACCATATCGATAGATCCCAAGGAAGGGACGTTAAACGCCGGGGGCGCCCCCCTAAAGCTTACAGCCAGGCCAAGCGAACTGTTAAAATTGGTTTGGTCGATCACCCCTCAGAACGGCGATCTCCTCGGCACGGAAGATACCGTTCGCTTCTACTCTCCACCGGCCGCGCTTCCGGTTGAAAGCGTTGCTGTTGTGGTAAGGGTGAGTTTTGCAGATGATCCGAAAGTATACGCCGAAGCAAAGATAACGGTGCGCGATCCGCTTAAGTTCGTTCAGGAGCCGACGCACGGCCAGGTTACGTCCAACTCCGCCGTCATCGTGTGGGAAACCAACAAACCAACCCGCGGCGGCTACCGGATAGAAAAGGACGTCCAGCCTAAAGGAGATTTTGTATTCCCTGCCGCGGCTCAGCCGTCAACCAAACACAGCATAACCGTAACGGGGCTTCAGCCTGATACCATATATTGGTACGATGTTATATCCACCGCTCCTGACCATGCCGACCTGCGCAGCGGTCCGAAGTTCTTCCGCACAAAAGCGGATTATCGGGTTGCCGTAGAGCCGGCCAAGGTAACTATAACAACCAGCGCAGCGCAAACCTTTACCGCCACCGTAACAGGCGGGGCCGTTACGCGCGTGACCTGGAGCATGGAGCCTTCTATCGGCTCGCTGATTACTGACAAGGATGATCCCAACAAGGCGGTTTACATACCGCCTTCAACCAAGCCGCAGGAGACCGTCGAGATCAAGATAAGAGCCACATCCGTTGGCGACCCGAGCCGCTACGCCGAGGCAGTTGTTGTGCTGGTGGCAGTTGGGATAAAGATCGATCCGATCGGCCTCACGATGGTCCCGGGCGACCGAAAGCCGTTCACGGCTGTTTTAACCGGTGTTCAGGGTGTTGTGGTCAACTGGGAGATAACCCCCAAGGTTCAAGGTGATCCCATTCCCGATTGGAGCAGAGACAAGGACAATCCGAACAAGATATGGGTTACAGCGCCGAACCTTCCGCCCGAGGCGCCCCCGGGCGACGGACCGCTGGTGGTTTATAGGCTTCGGGCTTGGGCGGATGTGGGCGGAAGCATTATTCAGGCCGAGGCGGTCTTTAACGTGCGCAGGCCGCACAAGGTTATCATAGAGAACCCTCCGGACAAGATTGCGCGGGTGCGGCTGGGCGAGCAGTTTTCCTTCCACGCAAAGGTTATAAACTACATTTCGAGCCCCACTGTTGAGTGGGAGGTCGACCCGCCGATTGCGTACGGTTCTATTCATAAGAACACCGGCCTTTACACTGCTCCAACCGAAATGCCCAGCCCGCCGGAGGCCATAGTCCGGGCGCGAAGTGCCGAGAATCCGAATGCGTTTGATGAGGCGAAAGTTATTTTGCTTCCCGTGCCCGGCGTTAAGCTCGAGCCGACTTCCGCGACGGTTAGGGGCGGAAAATCAGTGCTGTTCACTGCCACCGTTACAGAAGCCGAACCCGATTTGAACTGGTATGTGAACGGGGTTCCCGGCGGCAATGAGGCCAATGGAATCATCAGGTTCCCCAATCCCGCCAGCACTTTGAAGGCCGAATATGTAGCCCCGAATGTGCAAAGCGATTTCACTGCCACCATTAAGGCGGAGCTGACAACCGATCCTGGCAGGAGCTACACCGTTACCGTGAAGGTCAAACCCGCGCTTGGTGTAAAAGTGAACCCGCCGGATGCTGTTGTTCGGACTGGGGATAAGGCCTGGTTCACAGCAGAGCCCGTGAACGCCGAAATTCCAGAGATTAGCTGGGAGGTTATTGGTGGAAGTGCAAACGGCGTTGTTAAACCGCGGGAGGGCAATCCAAAGACCGCTGATTACACGGCACCGCTGAGCACCCCGGATGCACGGGTTAGAATTCGGGTTGCCGTGAAAGATCGTTCGGACGGCGAGACAGCTTACGGGTTCGCCTTGATTACCGTTCAGCCAAGGCCGGTGCTTCTCGATCCACCCGGGCCGATTGAGATTCCGGCCGGGCAGAGCTTCACATTCCGCCTTTTGGATGCTCAGACCAAACAGCCTGTTGAGCTGAACGCCGAGTTCCCACCGGATGCAGGTAGGATCGAACCGCTGGACGGCGGCTACTACCGCTTCACCGCGGCTGAGAGGCCTCCTGTTCCGGCCCAGTTCGTGATCCGCGCTTCCCGCAAGGAAGATCCAAAAGCATATGCTGACCTAACTGTCACTATAGTTGAAAACATAGTGGTCACGGTTTCGGCCGACAGGGAGCACGTGTACGAAGGCGAACAGGTGCAGTTCCGGGCGGATGTTTCGGGCACGGAGGATAAGCAGGTTGCATGGAAGGTTTCTCAGGGACCCGGAAGCATCGATGACAAGGGGCTTTACACGGCCGGAAGTGTTGGAGGGAACCAGCCTGTTACCGTGACCGTAACCGCGGTTGGCAAGAACCAGGCGGTGGGGCAGAAGAGCATAACAGTTTGGCCGAAGATTCCGGTTGTGGTTCAGCCGCCGCAGGTCGAGCTTTACCCAGGCGATACCCAGCGGTTTGCCGTGAGCGGCGGGATTCAGGTGGTGTGGTCGCTCCGAGGCGCAGAGGGCGTTGGCAGTATAGATAAAGACGGGCTTTACACCGCACCGCTGGATGTTTCGGACACGCTTGAAGTGCCTGTTGTTGCCACCTACACCACGCCGGCCGGTTCACTGTTTGGGTCGGCGCTGGTGCGGGTTCTGCCTCCCATCCGGGTTGTTGTCAAGCCCGAGGCGGATCAAGTTTTGGCCGGCGGCTCCATTGGCTTTACTGCGGAAGCAACGGTTGCTGGCCGCCCTCTGAGCCCCAGCGATGAGCCGCTCACCTGGGAGGTACTCGGCGGAGACGTCAACGGCACCGTCAAATGGGTTCCGGGCAACAGCCACTCCGCCGTTTACACGGCACCTGCCGGCGTAGATGCCCCTCGCACTGTTGAGGTCCGCGCCCGCAGTACCACCGCCAACGGGCGCTTCTTCGGAAGCGCTGTTGTTCAGGTTGTGCCAAAACCCAAGCTGATCATTTCCGATTTGACCGTTGTTCTTCCCGGGGCCGTCGAGGCCGCACTTTCGTGGGTTACCAATGCGCCTGCGGTGTTCCGCATCGAGTACGGTGCATCTCGAGATGGCCTTGACCAAGTGGTTCAGTCGGATAGACCGCAGACAGAGCACAAAGTGGTTCTTGTGGGGCTGAAGCCGGATACCGAGTACTGGTTCCGCATCACTGTCTTCGCGCAGGATTACGAGCCGGCTGTTGTTGGGCCGCAGTCGTTCCGCACAACCGGCGTGCCTGTGATTGTTGCGGTGGATGGGCCCAGGTATAACATTGTGGACCCAACGTCTGTTGAGATCATTTGGAGCACCAATGTTGAAAGCAGTTCGTTGGTTGAATACGGCTTGACCCAGGAGTACGGCCTGCGGGAGTCTTCCGATAAGCTCGAGAAGGAGCACAGAATCCTGCTTAAAGATCTAACTCCCGGCTCTGAATATCACTACCGCGTAACATCCCGCCGCGAAGGCTGGAAGGAGTACGTGTCTGCGGACCTCACGTTCTCACTGCCGGCGCGACCGATTCCACCCAAGGACCTGCAGGTTGCATCGGAGGTTTACACCGCCACCGTAACCTGGACCACAGATGCGCCTGCCGTCGGCACCGTCTTCTACGGCACCGATCCCGGTAGGCTGGATGCGGTGGCTGTCGGACCGTCCGAGCCGAGCACGAAGCACTCCATACGCCTCGAGAATCTATCTCCGGCAACGGTTTACTACTACAAGGTTGTATGTGAAGCCCCAGGCTATACCAAAACCGAGTCGCAGGTTCAAAGCTTTGCAACGTTCGATGTTGATCAGGTGCTGATTTTGGAGCTGGGGCACACGCTGGTTCCGCCTTCCTCGGCGGCTCCGACTTGGAGCGCTGAGATAACCTGGCGCACCAATGTTGATTCAACGTCCGTGGTTGAATACGGCACTGACCCGGGCGCCTTGGCCGCAGTTTCCCAATCTGATCTTGTTAAAGCGCACAAGGTTGTGCTTGAGAACCTTGTCCCCGGTGCTGTTTACACATACAGGGTGCGTTCCGAAGCCCCCGGGATGAAGGCTGGGGTGTCTCCACTGCGCACCTTTGCCGTGTTGATTCTCAAAGATGCGGTGCACATCCTAACTCCGCCCAGAGCGGAGAATGTTAAGGCGTCTGAAGCCGAGATCGTTTGGACCACAGACGTTGAATCTGACTCACTGGTTGAGTACGGAATCGGCGGCGAGCTCACAGAGAAGGTGCTGGATGAGAATTTGGCAACACTGCACCGCGTCAAACTGACCAATTTGAAATCCTCCACTGCTTACAGCTTCAGGGTTCGGTCCGGCCGCAGTGGGTATGAACCGGCTCAATCGGATGTAGGCAGGTTTACGACGCGCGCCGTTGTAACAATTGACACCGAGCCCCGGATAGTGGCTGGAAGCCTGCTGATTGACAGCGACGTGCGTTTGGGCGCCGAACTGCCTCTTAGGTTCGAGTGGAGCATAGGTGACGCACACGATGTATCGGCGCCTATGGTTGTGGATTCTGGTCCCGGCCGCCGTTTGCGATTCAGCAAATGGCAAGACGGCACGGCTTCCAGGGAGCGAACCGTTTCTGTTGCCGGAGATCTGGCGTTGAAGGCCCTTTACACCACTCAATATCTGCTGAGCGTTCAGGTTCGGCCGGCGGATGCGGATGTCGTTCTGGAGGGAGAAGGCTGGTACGAGGCCGGTGCCGAAGCCACTGCGGCGGCACCGGAGGTCACCCGAATTGCCGGTGTGCTGTATCGGCTTTCGGGGTGGGAACTTGACGGGGAGAAGAAGCCAGCAGGTGTGTTGAAGGTTACCATGGACGGTCCGCATACCGCTGTTGCGGTTTACGAGCGCGCAGACACGGCCGGTCCGGATGTTGTGGAGCTGACGGCCGCGCCGAATCCTACTGCCGGGGCCAAGTCGGTTACCATAAGAGCCGTTATCTCTGATATCGGTAGAGGGGGAACGGCTGTTGCTGGAGCGGAGTATTACATAGATACCGAAGCACCTGCCGGCTCCGGTGTGCCGATGGAGGCGGAATCACCTCCTTTCGACAGCCCGCGCGAAGCGGCGGTGGCCTCTATATCTACCGCTGGCTGGAAAGTGGGTTCTTACAAACGCGTTTACGTGCGTGGGCGTGATGCGCTTGGCAATTGGGGTCAGGCGGCCTTTGTAGATATAGCGGTTACCGCCGAAACAGTGGCTCCTGGAACTGTCAGCGACCTCCGCGCTTCAGGCCGGGGGCAGGACCGAATACTGCTCAACTGGACTGCTCCTGGCGGGGATGGGAACGTTGGCCAGGCCGCCCGCTACGATATTCGAATATCTACAGCCCCTATTACTGCGGCCAACTTTGGGGCGGCCCAGCAGGTGACGAATGCTCCTCTGCCTGCGCCTGCGGGAGCTCCAGAAAGCTTGCTTGTCACAGGCCTCCAGCCCGATACGCTGTACTACTTCGCCCTGAAGGCTGTGGATGAAGCCGGCAACTGGTCGCAAATGTCCAACGTGGCAAGCGCGCGCACTGCTGGACCGCCACCCGTTGTGGTTTCCGTGACGCCGCCAGATGCCTCCCAAAAGGTGCCGCTGGATGCGGTGATATCCGTCACCTTCAGCAAGCCGATGGATGCAAC
>JBMFPP010000126.1:0-7359 GCA_049969055.1 Armatimonadota bacterium
CTTGGCGTCCCCCAGAGCTTTTTCCAGCTCGGCCTGGTAAGAACGCGCACCAGCAATGCCCTTCGGCAACCGTTCAGAAGGAGTGGGCCTGCGTCCGTACAGCTGATCCAGCTTCAGCACGATTTTCCTGCTCGCTTCATCAAGATCAGCCAAATACCTCTCTTCTTCCTCCTTAGAAGACAAATCCCCAAACGGAATTCCAGGGGGAGAATCTTTTGTGACTGCAGCAGTGCCCTGCGCCGGCTTTACGGGCACTTTGGCGCCGTCCTTACTCGGCTTTCGAACATCCGTATACTTAACGGTGGACTTCAGCTCGCTCCTTGTAGATTTGACCGCAGATTTAGCCGCCGGCTTTGAAGTCTGTTTAGCCGACCGCGAAGTCGCCGACCAAGCGGCATCCTCCATCGAACGCACCGCGCTCTTCGCCGAAGCTTTCTTCGGCTTTTGAACGCGCTTGGCAGCACCAAAAGCCGGCATAGCCAACAAACAAGCCAAGAAAAGCCAAACTGCTCTTCTCAATATCAGCACCTCTCCTTTCACCGCTAGGTTAGACGCCGCCAACACAACGTTTGTTTCGAGCACAGCAGGCGGATGCTACCAACTGTGGTCCACCGCAAATTCAACGCCGAGTGATCTACTCACGCTTCCATCCGGCTTTCTAACCCCAACCGGCCCAAGCCCAACTGAAACCGAGCTTCGGCGGCTCAGCTCCCAAACCGCCGCAACCTTAAGAAAATCAACACGGGTGGAGCTTGGCGGTCCCGGATCCCTGGGCCACTCCCTGTAGTAGGTTCCGATAAGCTCGCATCTGGAACCGATGCGCCGATCGGCCCGCAGAATAAATGAGCGGCCGTTCGGTCCCAATCGGTGGCCAAGCATCCTCCCCTGCCTGTAGTACGAAACCTCGGGATTGCGGTGCAGGTAGGTCTCACGATCTATCGAAGTGAACTCCGCTCGAATGTCGGTGCCGCCCCACATCAGCCCCTTGCGGCGAAATCCAACGGTATACCCGATCTTTTGGGTAACCCGGCCTTGGCGAAACCCCCTCGGCGCAGTGATATCATCTATAACCAGCTCGGCGTATGTCTCGTAGCGGCCGGCATCGTACCGTGCATCCAGCCCAACAAACGCATTCAGATCGTTGTTATCCGCCTCGAAGATCCTTTGGTAAAGGAGAATTGGCAAAACCAGGCTGGTTGGGTTCGGCACCTTGTTCAGCTTCATTGTCTCAGAAATACCGAACGAAAAGCGCTCGCCGAAACTGCGCTGGAGTCGGCGCCCCACCAAGTACCGATTTCCTCCTCCTTCGCGAAAGCCCCCTGCAAACTGATCCAAATCCCAGTTGCCGAACAATCTCCCCAACTTCAGCTTTCCGGTAACCCTCCAAAGCGGAAGTCCCTGGGCTTCATCGGAGAGGATGAGGCCGCTGGTGTAAGATGGTCCCCACCGCATATACGTCTTTCCGAACTCCCACTCACAGCCCAACCACTTTGTGCGCACCAACAGAGAATCTACTGGGTGAAAGCCCCTGCTTGCTCCCTGCCACTCCCGGTGTTGGTTGGTAACAACCGCTATCCCGTAGGTACTGCGGCCCAGAGAAAACCATATATCGCGCCTGGAAAGCAGCTGCCAGCCGCTCTCGGTTTCATCGCTCAGCACCCGCAGTCGCCGGTAACTGGTACTGCCCCTCTTCTTTTTGGGTGGAGGTAACTGCTCCTGCGGATCACCGTATTCTGTTAACAACACGCGATAAGCCAACTCGGCCGGCGTGCCATCGCCCGGAGGCACTGCAGAGACCAAAAGCCGCTTAACATCTCCCCGCGTAAGAGCCTGCTGTCCGTGAAACCACCAAGCCGGAGCGTTTGTTAGACTGCCGGACAGTGCCAGTTTGGAGAGTGCACCATACGTCCAATGCGCTCTCGGCACCACCTCGCCGTCCCGAACGGTATCTCTTCGCGGCTCCTCTTCTTCAACCAACAGCTCTTCGGCCGAGCGAAAACCCTCCGGTTCCTTGCTGGGGTCGGAAGGTAGCGATACCGCATCCAGAACCCGCGGCCACGTGCCCTCGCGCATCGACACCAGCCGACACACCAAAGAGTCACTGCCTGCGCGCACCACCTCCAATCGGGCTATCTCCTCGCCGTACTGCACAACCGAAAGAACACTGCCGGGTTCAGCGGTTATGCCGCCGAAAAGCCCAACCTCCACACGCCTCCCGGAAATCGCCTTAACATACCCTATTTCCTGTTTGCTGGAATTACCAACGGCTTCCTGAGCCGGCAGACCTTTTACCGCACCCAAAACACCAACAAAGCCGAAAAAAAGCACCAACAGCGCCGGCGCCCTCATCTCAATAAGCCCCTCGAGCCGACACAACCGCCGGTATCGTTCGGAAAAGTATCTCTATATCAAGAAGGAGGCTTCTATTCTCCACATAATAAAGGTCAAGTTCCATCCACTTTTCAAAGCTCAACTCGTTGCGCCCGCTGACCTGCCAAAGGCAGGTCAAACCAGGTTTCACATCCAGTCTCCGAAGATAGCGCGGTTCGTACATCTCTACTTCGTGTGGAAGAGGCGGACGGGGACCCACCAAGCTCATCTCCCCGCGCAAAACATTAACCAACTGCGGAAGCTCATCAATACTGTACTTGCGCAGGTATTTGCCAATGCGCGTTATGCGCGGGTCGTTCCTCATCTTGAACACTGGACCGTCCATCTCATTGAGCGATGCCAACTCCGCCTGCAAAGCCTGAGCATTCTCCACCATTGTGCGAAATTTGAAACAGTCGAAGAGCTTCAAACCTCGCCCCACACGCCTCTGCCGCAGAACCACAGGGCCCGGGGAATCTAGCTTGATCAAAGCGGCAACCACCAGCATGAGCGGCATCAAACCGAACAACAGCAGGGCACTGATGAAAACATCCATGGCCCTCTTGGTAAGCTCATACATCCGCTCACCGGCTTTCAAGCGATAAGCCGTCTCCATGCTTGTGGTTTCCATTGCAAATGTCTAATTCGGGAGGGCCCCCGGCCTAGGGTATCAGCCCGAAGCTATGCCGCAAGAAGATCGCGCACTATGCTGAAGATAAGATGCCCCAACAGCAGATGCACGTCTTCTATCTGCTGCATATTGTTGCTTGGAACGACGATGCAGTGCTTGGCCTTTTCCTTAAGCAAACCGCCTTGGTAGCCAGCAAACCCGATGGTGGTTAGACCCATTTCATTGGCTTGCTCAACGGCTAAAATCACGTTCTTGGAACTACCGCTTCCGGATATGGCAAGAAGCACATCACCCGGAACGGCCAAAGCCGACAACTGCTCGGCAAACACGCGGGAGTAATCGAAATCGTTCGACCAAGCCGTGATCAAAGGTATGGAGTCCGTCAGTGCAACAGCCCTGAAATGCCGCCCCTGCTTATCCACCACAGATTTCTGAAAATCGCACACTAGGTGCGAAGCCGTGGACGCACTCCCGCCGTTGCCGCACAAAAACAGTGTGTGCCCCGAACGGAAAGCATCCAAGAGAATCTCCACAACTTTGTTGATCTCTTCCGTCTTTACAGATCGCAGAGCGGATTCTACCCCGGAAATATACTCCTCAACCGTCATTCTTGACCCCTCAACCCTTGGTAAGCGTGCGGCGGTAGTAATCAACCGCCTTGCGAACTCCCTCCGCAAAGGTTACCGTTGGCTTCCAGCCAAGCTCTTTCATCGCCAAAGACGCATCCAAATGAATGTGGTGAACCTCTCCAAGGCGCTCTTCTCCGTAAATCGGCTCCACATCAGCCCCAACAGCCTCGCGAACGGTTTCGAAAACCTGCTGGTCCGTTGTCGGCACCCCAGTACCGATGTTGTAGATGCCGCCGTCTCCCTTCCACATGGCAAGCATGTTGGCCTCCACAACATCGTCCACGTAAACGTAGTCCCGGGTCTTATCACCCTTGCCGAATATCGTCGGGCGTTTGCCTTCCATCATCAAACCGGTGAATATAGCAACCACCCCGGCTTCTCCGTGCGGTGTCTGCCTGGGGCCGTACACGTTGCCGTAACGCAAAACGGTAAACCGCAGTCCATGGTTCACAGAATAAAGCTGAAGATAATGCTCAACGGTGTGCTTGGATATACCGTACTGGCTTATCGGAACCACCGGGTGCTTCTCATCCACTGGAAGATACTGCGGCTCTCCGTAAACCGCTCCGCCGGTGGACGCGTAAACAAACTTCCGCACCCCAACCTCCAAAGCCGCCAAAATCAGGTTGAGACTGCCGAGAATGTTCACCTCCGCATCAAACACGGGCTCGCGCGTTGACCGTCGAACATCCATCTGGGCTGCATGGTGGTTCACAATCTCTGGCTTTTCCTTGCGCATAACTTCTGCAACTGCCTGCGCATTCCGTATATCCACCTCGTAGAAGCGGGCCGCGGGGTTCACATTTTCTCGAAAACCCGTGGATAGATCGTCAATCACCGATACACTATGGCCCTCTCTCACAAGCCTATCAACAACATTGCTTCCTATGAAGCCAGCTCCTCCAGTTACCAAAACCCTCACGTGCGTTCACCTTTCATCGGCGCTCGTACATGCGCCGGTAGTACTCTGCAAACTCTCCGCTTTTAATTCGCCTCCACCAACCCTCGTTTGTGCGGTACCAGTTTACCGTCGCCTCCAAAGCGGCATCAAATCCATACTGCCGCTTCCATCCCAACGCCTGAACCTTGCTCGAGTTGATTGAGTATCTCCGATCGTGACCCGGGCGATCCGCAACATGCTTAATGAGCGACTTCGGTTTCCCTAAAAGCTCCAAAACAGCATGGGCCACTTCAAGCTGGGTCTTTTGATTCTCCGGACCGCCGCCGATGTTGTACACCTCGCCGACTTTCCCCTGCCTCAGCACCAAATCCACGCCCCGAACAAAGTCCTCCACGTAAATCCACTCGCGAATGTACAAGCCGTCGCCGTAGATGGGAAGCTCCTTATCCTCCAATGCGTTCGTAATAAGCAAAGGAATGAACTTTTCCGGGTGCTGACGCGGGCCCATATTGTTCGAGCCCCTCACCACAACCACAGGCACCCCAAAAGATCGGTGGTACGAAAGCGCCAACAACTCGCCTCCAGCCTTTGAAGCAGAATACGGGTTAGTGGGACGAAGCGGGCTCTCCTCCGTCGCCGCACCTTCATACTGCGGACCGTAAACCTCGTCTGTGGAGATCTGGACAAACAGCTTCAAAGATCCAGAAGCGCTTTTGCAGGCTTCCGCCAGCGAGTAAACCCCGTACACATCCGTGCGTATGAAAGCATCGGCCTCCACAAGTGCGCGGTCCACATGCGTTTCTGCGGCGAAGTTCACCACCGCGTCACAGCCGGCCACAAGCTCCTGCATAAGCCGGCGGTCGCATATATCCCCACGAACGAACTCGTAGTTCGGCAGACCGTCCAACCCAGCCAGATTCTCCATGTTGCCAGCGTAGGTCAGCTTATCCACCACAAGAACGCTGTCCGCCGGATGCGCCTCAAGCGTGTACCTCACGAAAGCACTGCCGATAAAACCGGCCCCGCCAGCCACAAGGATTTTCATTTACCCACCGTTTAAACCCGAATTCTCTCGCCAACTATCCGCCTTGTAAGGCAAATACGAGTGGTAACCCGCCGCAGCATCACATCCCGCCAAAACAGCGCCTAAAAGCTTCGCCTTCGCGGCTCTCAAAGCATTTCCCACTTCGCTCAAAGCGCTTTCCTGAGTAACTCCGCTTGCAGCCACCAAAACAACCCCATCCACCACAGGCGCCACCGCCACTGCATCCGCGAAAGCATCCGCAGGGGCCGAGCCGATCAACACCACGTCCGCCTGAGACCGAAGAGCAGATACAGCACGCTCCATCGCTGGCGATGCAAGTTCATCCACTGCATCCAAAGCTTGACCGGCGGGCATTACCCTAATCCTTGGATTCTCTGTTTGATAGAGAGACTCTTCTATGCGGCTTTTGCCCGCCAAAACATCTGCGAGACCAGGGTTTTCAGGCACCCCGTAAGCGCTGTGCAAGCGCGGAAAGCGAAAGTCTGCGTCAACCACCACAACCGACAGACCGGAAGCCGCCAGCGAAGCAGCCAAACCGGAGAGCACTTCATCCGCGGTATTCCCATCGGCCCCAACGGGAGACAAGAGCACGCTTCTAACCGGCTCTCCCCCGCTGTTTTGCATTATGCCCAACCTTAGAGAGCGGAACGCTTCGGAAACCGCACCGTTCGCCGTGCCGTCCAATCGTTGAGGCACACACGTGAGGACCGGAGCCCGCAAAATTTCCGACACCTGCCTCCTGGTCCGCACACTTCGGTCCATCGCATCCGTCGCGAAAGCCGCGCCGACTCCCAGCATGAGTCCCAACAACAACCCCAAAGCCAAATTTAACACCCGCCTCGGCCTAACCTTCTTCCCCGGCTCCAGCGCAAGCTCCACAACTCTCACACTGCTGAGCTTGGTAGCTTCGTTAATGCGGGCATCCATTAACCGCTGCTCCAAAAGCTCTCTTTTCACCTCACAAACTTTGGCATCACGGGCAAGCCTAACAAGCTCTCTTTCTTTCACCGGAAGGCGGGATATCTCCCTTTCTTCTTTATCCAAAGCATCGCTGAGGGCTCTCTTCCTCGCCTCCAGCGCCACTATGTTGGCCTGCTCCGACACCAGTACTTTATCAATTTCAGCTCGCACCGGGTTGGAAGTCTCGGTGGTGGTTACGGATACCGCTTGGCGCATCATTTCATCCTTCAGCGCCTTTGCCAACTCATCGCGCTTGGCCTGCAGACTGCGCACCGTGGGATGAACATCGGTGTAAGTTGCCCTCGCCGACTGCAACAGCGCCTCCGCTTGGTAAAGCTCTTCTCTCAACCGACCTATCTGCGGATTTTCGGCCCGCGTAGGGGAAACTTCGGTTTTCGGAAACTCCGAAAGCCTGGCCTGAAATTCCGAGAGACGCTTCTGAGCCTCTTTTATGGCGTAGTCAGCCTGCAGTAACTGCTTCTGCAGCTCGCTTATCCTGTCTATCCTCCCTTTTGCTTCGGCAGTGAGGTCAACCGTTTTACTGCTGGTTTTGAAAACCATCTGCTGGCGGTCGAGAAGTTGTTCCTCCTCCTTCAGCTCAGACAGCCTCTCCTCCACAAACTGGCGCAGAAGCTGAGCCTCTTCCTTGCGGGCGTATTGGTCTTTCCAAACCACCACGCTGGCAACCGCATCCGCACACAACTGCGCACGCTGTGGGTCAGATGCCTCGTACCGAACAACCACCATGCTGGTATCCTTTATGTCCGAAGCGTCCACCCTCTCTTTAGCCTCGCGGAGGTCACTCACCGTCGGCTTGTATTTG
>JBMFPP010000127.1:0-7355 GCA_049969055.1 Armatimonadota bacterium
GAGCGGAGCCAGCACGAGGGGCGGATGCTGTCTCCGCCATCCCACGAGGGCGCATCATAATTATACGCCGCCTTTAGGTACTGAGGTTTACAAGCGGGATGAGAGGTTCAGCTTTCGGTATATTCCGCGCAACACACGGGATACATTGTACGCGAAAAGGTTTGAAAGAAACCGGGAGTGCAGATGTTGCGCTTGTGCATTGCTGTATAGTATAATCCAAGCAAAGGGAGCTTTTGCTAACCTCAAGTTAAATAGCTCCCGTTCACCTGGCAAAGCGGCTCACCACCAAGCTGGGGCTTGCGAAATTCTGCTAAGAGCCAGCTTTGCCAACTCAAGTGGGAGGTCGCCGATGTATAAAAAACTCTTCGGTTTAGCCCTTCTCTGCGCCTTCGCACTGCCCGCTGTATTCGCCCAAGATGAGGTCTCCATCATTCTTGGAGAAACCAACAAGGAGTCCGGTGTGAAATTGGTGGAACCTGAGGGCGGCGCAACTTCTGTGGTCACCAAAGGCGGTGTGCAGGCCCGCTCCACAGCACCGCCATCCGGTAAGACGGGCGGAGCCATGTACTTCGCGGTTGACAAGGCCTTCGCTTTCGAAGGCAGTGTTCCAAATCTGTATGTCACTGTCGAGTATTTCGACGAGGGCACCGACCAGTTCAGGCTTGAGTACGATGCGGCCGGGGAGGAGCCTGAGGTAGACATGTTCAAGCAGGCTGAAGCCCTCCCGATGGTAAAGTACGACAGCAAAAAGTGGGTTCAGCACACTTTCCACCTCACCAACGTTTTCTTCGGCAAGAGGCAACCCGGCGGCGCGGACTTCCGAATTGTGGACTTGACGGTGGATCCAAACACCGGTGAGCCTGTGGAAGGCGAGGGACCGGAGGTCATCCGAAAGGTTACCGTTTCCAAGGTAGCCCCGATCGCCTGGCACATTAAGTACACCGATGTTCCGGTTGTCATCGACGGAAAGCTGGATGATCCTGCGTGGAAAGAGGCCATGGTCTTCCGCATCGACCAGGCCTGGCAAGATGTTATCCGCCCCACCAAATGGACTGGCCCCGACGACTTCTCCGCCGATGCAAGGTTTGCTTGGGACAAGGACTATCTGTACGTGAGCTACGACTGCGTTGACGATGTCCCACGATGCAACAACGACGGTCCACCTAATACCGTATGGCAGGGCGACGGCAACGAGGTGTACTTCGGCTTCGACCAATCAAACCCGGGAAGGACGTCGTACATTAAGGGCCAGGATTTCCAGATTATTATGTCTGCAGGCCCCAATCCCACTTGGGCTGTGTTCTCCATGGGCGGCGTGGTTCAAAGCGTGGATGAGGGAACCCTTCCTGATCCGAAGGGCAACCTGATTGTGGTTGATAAGCCCAACGGGTACATCCTCGAGGCCCGAATACCTTGGTCCATGCTGCTTGATGCTGAAGGCAAGCCCCATACAGCGCCAGCACCGGGCCAGCTTGTGGGCTTCAACGTTTTCGCCAACGACGGCGATAACCCGGATTCTCCTCAGCAGGAAAAGGCCATGTCCTTTACGGGCCGACCCGGTGCTTGGGGCAACCCCAGCGCATGGGCCACAGTGCAGATGGATCCCCCAACCCCGAAGATTGCTAAGGGAGACATAAACGGCGACGGCAAAGTTGGCATCCCCGATGTAACACTGGCACTCCAGATTGCCGTCGGCAAGATTGCACCGTCTGCCGCCCAACTTGCCGCCGGAGATCTGAACGGCAACGGCAAGATCGAGGTCACCGAGGTGATCAAGATTCTAAGAGCGGCTGTCGGGATTGAACCGCTCGGCTAAGCGCATCGTGATAGACGGTGCCGCATTCATCTCTGCGGTACCGTCTGTTTTTTTGTCCCTGCGTCGGTAGGAACTTCCGCATTGGTACCGAATCAATAAATGAATGAGTGCTCTTGACGCGGAGGTTCAACTTTTCGTTTTGCAAGCAGTTAATCATTTTCGCTTTGCTTTTCACAACCTCGAAGCGCTCGTCACCCGCTATTCCTCGGCATCAAAGCGAGTTTTACGCCAACGGCTGATCCACCACGGCAGTTTGAAGCCTCCCAAAATGCGCCGCTTAACATCTGCAGATTTAGCCCGCGGCCTGTTCTCAATCATCCGAATCAGTGGCAAAATGCCGCTGCCCTCTTTGCTAAAAATTCTGCCCATAATCGCGCTCGCGTTGATTACAAGTGTTTCTGGCAACTGCTCTAAAGCCCAGGATGAAGAGCCGCCGAAAGAGGAGGAACCCGTAGTTATTACTGCTACGCGCATTGTTCAATCCAGAACCACCGTGTCGTCAAAAGTTACAGTGATCGATAAGAAAGAGATCGAACGGAGCGGTGCGCGCACCGTTGCCGAACTCCTTAGATCCCAGGGTGCCGCAGATGTCAGAACGTACGGTCCTTTGGGGTCGCTGGCACTGCCCAGCCTCCGCGGCGCCACTGCCGAGCAGATACTAGTCATGGTAGATGGGCGTCCGATAAATCCCCCGCAGGGCGGCGGTGCCGACCTCACAGATATTTCCCTCCAAAACGTGGAAAGGGTTGAAATCGTCCACGGAGCGGCTTCTGCGCAGTACGGATCTGCGGCTGTTGGTGGGGTCATCAATATCATAACATCGGGCCCGACCCAAACTGCGCGAATCCTGGTCCGGAACGAGGTGGGTTCCTTCGGTAGTAGAGCGTTCGAGCTGTCTGCATCCGATGCGGTACCCGAATCCAAAATCGGATACTCTTTTTCTTTCAGAAACACCCACTCAAACGGAAACTTTCCCTTCAAACATCCGTCTGGCGAGATTAGAAAGCGCTCGAACGCGTGGTTTGAACAGACAGGAGTCAGGGCTCGAATACAGCTTCAAAAAGAGGGCCGCAGTATCACTGCTTTCGATGTTGATTGGTCCACCGGAGCCAAGGGTGTTCCGGGATTGGTTTATATGCCCAGCCCGAGGGCGCGCCAGGAGGACAGCATCTCCGCACTGAGTGCGCTGTACGAAACTGCTTCGACTCGACCGACAAGCTTCCACGTCCGGCTCTACACGCAGGAACAAAAACGCTGGTACCGCGACCCAAATGCATTTCCGGCCCCGCAGAGCTCCTACCAGCGCACCAGCAGTTTCGGTTTGGAGATTTCTGCCAGAAATCGCCATAAAAGCGGGATCTTCTCGTGCGGGTTTGAGGGACGCTGGAATCGGCTGAACAGCAATACCGTCGGTAGCCGCCCATATATCGTGCTGGCACTTTTCGCCCAGGAGCAGTGGCGCTCTGGAAAGTTAACCGTTATACCGGCCGCCCGCTGGGACTCCACCAGGGGGCTGGGCTCCCAGGTTAGCCCGCACATCGGCTTCCTGTATCGACCCAACGAAACTATCGCTTTGCGGGCCAATGCAAGCCGGGCTTTTAGGACCCCGTCCCTGAACGACCTTTACTGGCCATCAGATCCGTTTGCCGTCGGCAATCCTAACCTGCGCCCAGAACGAGCAACAGTGGTGGATTTCGGGATATCCGCCCAATCGAACGCGAGGCTCTCCGGATCCATTACCTGGTTCAGAAGCTCTGTCAGCGACCTCATAGTGTGGCAGCCGGACGTACTGCAGAGGGGAAAGTGGTCACCGGTTAACGTCGGCAGGGCCGTATCAACCGGTTTTGAAGCCGAAGCTTCTTACCGAAACCGCGGTTTGACTGTGGGGATAAACGCAACGTTTTCAAACCCGAGAGACCGCACCCCCGGCTCTCCCGTGTACGGAAAGTACCTCATAGGGCGGGCGGTTGGTGTTGCTTCACTCCGCTTGGGATACGAATTCAAACCCTGGACGGTTGAAGTGCGGCTTAACCGCACAGGCCGTCGATACGAAAGCCCCGACAACGCGGTTGGCCTAAACCCCTACACCACGGTTGATCTGCTCATAGAGCACACCTTCAGGTCGGTAACTGCATCTCTTCACCTGCTGAATGCAACCAACCGAAGATACGAAGCGGTTCGGGGCTATCCGATGCCCGGCCGCAGTGTTCTTTTCCGCATCCGCACTCCTCTGTAGGAAAACTCCTTCAAGAAGTCTTGACAAACCAACAATACCTGATTGAACGTCAAAACTCCTTCTCAGGCAAACTGGGGAAGATGTTCCTTGTGCGCGGAAAGGAGCTCGTCCGCCATCTTCTCGGCCGCGGACCTATCCCTAACCGAGCCGTCTGCCAGCAGGGCTTCCACAAACAGCCTTCTATCCCCTGAGAGTGCGGCCTCAACCACAAGCTCCTGCACGGAGATAACGCGGTTGAGGACGGCGGCCAAAGCCGGAGGGATGCTCCCCAACTGCAGGCTCAAAGGTCCCCTCGCCGCGGCAACAGCCGGGATTTCGAGCACCGCATCCGCCGGGAGGTTGGAAACCGCGCCTCGGTTTGGCAAATTCATCGAAAAGATTCGCTTCTGGTCATAAACCATCGAGCGGATTATATCCACAAGCTGTTCGTGTTCGCCGGGCTGGCGTCTGAACAGCCACTCCGGCACTTCCTTGGTTCCCTCGGCAATGGCTTTCATCTCGGCGTAGGTGCGGTCGCCCTGCTCCACCACATCTTCAAAAGAGAACACATCCACTCCGAGTGTTTTGCCGTAATAGTTCCCGTTGGGGAATTCCTCTGGGAAAAATTCCACCACATGCCTATCGTTAACAGCCGGATAAGCCCCGTAGACTTCGAAAAGATGCCATGAAAATGGATTGGCCGATATGCCTGGAACCTTTGGGCCGCCTTTTGGAACCTCTGGAAAAAGCCGGCGTATTTCCTCTCCAAGCTCTTCCGTGTTTTTCCGCTCCTGCTCCAGCCTAGCCCTAACAAGCGGCCAAGCATCTCGGCCTTTCCACCGCAGCTCCAAAAAGAAAGTGAGATGGTTAATACCTACAGCCAGCGAAGAGACCTCTTCTCTCGGTATTCCGCAAAAATCCGCGAGGTACTGCTCAACGTGTGCAACACCGTGACAAAGACCTACTACCGGAATTCCAACCGTCCTGTGGATAGCCCGGCAGTTCGGAGTAAGCGGGTTCGAGTAGTTCACAAAGAAAGCATCTGGGCACAAATCCGCCACATCTTTGGCAATTTCCACAAGCGCAGGGATCATGCGCATAGCGCGCGAGATACCGCCTGGCATGATCGTATCGCCCACTGGCTGGAAAACCCCGTACTTCCGAGGTATGAACACATCCTGCTCCCAGGCGCGCCTGCCGCCAACGGCGATCGTGGTAACCACCACATCGGCACCGGGAAGCACCTTCCGGCGGTCGGTATCACTTACCACTGAAATATCGGCCTCCGGGTGCGCCTCCAGCATGCGGTTTACAAGGCCAACAGCAACTTCGAGAGCTTGCGGCGATATATCTACCAATCCCAACTGCCAGGGACCAATATCCGAAGCCAAGATAAGGTCAACAGCCAACCCCCGCGTGAATGAAGCACTGCCTGCGCCGATCAATACTATCTTGCGCCGCTTCTTGGATGTCTCATTCAACCCCGTTCCCCTCCGCTTTTATGCGATCACTTTGGTTACTACGATGTGCGCCAAGCGAGCTCCTGCTGATGAGTTTGGGGTGTTGTTTTTGCGAAACGCGCACCGCTGTGGTATCCTATGCGTGGTTGCAAATGACGGTCTTTTCAGAAGACGACGGCCGCCGCAGAAGGCTCGGCCTGTACGGTGTTTTTGTTGCTTACCTCGCACTCGGCCTGCTGTATGTTTGGGTCGTTCCGCCGTGGCGCGGAGCAGACGAGCTAGCGCACTTTGGGTATGTTAGGCACATAGCGCTTGGCAGAGGCCTGCCGGTTCTAGGTGGTCCCGGGAGCTTAGATCCGAACGGACCCTCTTACGAGGCTCACCAGCCGCCCCTTTACTACCTGGCCGCGGCACCGGTGTACATTGCCTTTCACAGGGCACGCCCAGAAGCGGTAAACACGGCAATACGGGTGTTTTCTTTGATTTTGGGGGCTTTGTCGGGAGCTTTGGTCCTGCTTCTCCTGCGTGTTGTCTTTCCAAGCAGGCCTAACGTTTGGATTCTCGGTATTGCTTTTTATCTCTTGCTTCCCTCACAAATATCCCTGTTTGCCACCGTCAACAACGATGTGTTAACCCAGGTTTTTTTCGCTCTGGTCCTGCTTCTATGTATGCGTCAGATTATCAACGGTCCCAAGCCTACTGCGGCCGCCGTCCTTGGCTTGGCCACTGGATTCGCCGCTCTCACAAAAGCGTCCGGACTTCTTTTGGTGGTACCGGGGCTAACCGCAGTCGCTCTCGGGCTTCAGAAAGGTGAGTGCAGTCCACCCAATGCGAACCGTCCCTCCAGGAAGCCTGCAGATGCCGCTTTGGAACCCCTTATTTACCTTTTATCCTTCGCTGCTGTGGTTGGTTGGTGGCTTTGGCGTAACAAACTGCTCTACGGAGACCCCCTGGGCATGAGCGCGATAGTCAGCCACTTCTCCCGGTCCCCAACGCCGGATTACTTTCTGCGGCATGTCGGCCTCAGCTACGGGCAGTACTGGCTTCTTGTAGCATCTTGGACGTTTCGAAGCTCTTTCGGGGCTTTTCCGGGGCTTGGGAACCGAACCTTGTTCCTCCCGAATTCTGTTTACTGGATTTACGGACTCGCGTGGCTCGCAGCCGGAGCCGGAGCATTGAATCTAGCCCTCTCAAGGCATACCGCACGCGACCAAAAAGCGGCGGTACTGCTTGCACTGCTTACGGTGATACTGCTCGTAGCCGCACATGTAAGGCTCAACAGCGTTTTCTTCTGGGCGCACGCAAGATATGTAATGGCATCTGCTTCCAGCACAGCTGTAATATGGGCTGGGGGACTGAGCCAGTTCTTCGACGAAGAAAAAACAAAACGGCTGGCGCTGGTGGTTACGCTGAGTTTAGTTGGTGCGAACCTCTTGTCCGTGTTCGGAGTGATCGCTCCGCATTTTAACATGCAAGGTCTCCTACGGTGAAATTCCAAACCCCTCCGAGACATTCCGCCGGCTTGACTCCACCGCACAATGTCGGAGGAATTCCTCAGGAGGCTTCGAAGAAGAAAACGGAAGCCCAATTCAGCTCGGCTTCCGATGTTCTGCCCCCGGTTTGCAGATACCAATTACAGCGGGCGTTTTAACAACGCGCCGCTTTATTTCGAGATTCGGAGAAGGATTCACAGTGACCGATCCCGGAATTGGAACGAACCAAAACTTACAGCTTCAAGGCGATAGGATACAACAAGGCCGATCAAGCGCTGCTGGAGTGATAATACAGATCCGGCGCGCGTCGCAAATTGTTTTTCTTTTGCTTTTCGCCGCGCTCTTCCTGGCCGCTACAAACCGGCTGGCCC
>JBMFPP010000128.1:0-7306 GCA_049969055.1 Armatimonadota bacterium
CTTGTTTCGGCGCTTTGGACCGCCGCTTTGGATTCAACCGGACCTCGCGGCCTTCATGCCGATGCGCTTCACCCAAACCTGGGAAGAAAACGGGGTGCGCAGGTACGCAATCGTTGCTCCCAAAGATCCACAGGCACTGCTTAACCAAAGCGACCCGAAATACGGCTTTCGGTTTCACTACTGTATGTGGGCGTACTGTTCCGACAGCACCGCGGATCCTCTCAAACTGCGATTTGCGGTCCACTTCCAAAGAAATGCAGATGCATCCCTGGCCGCGAAATGCAGTCGGGTGCTCTTGGCCCTCTATACCCTTGCGAAGGAACGTCTTGGCCTTTCCCCGCGCTTTTCTGAAGATGGAGTGGTCCACGTGTGGCTCTGCACCAACGGACGCGCTGGCGCAGAGCAGTGGCAACAGCACCTCTACTTCTATGCCATCGACGCTCCACGCCAACCCTCAGAGTGGATACGACAGCTCTGCCACGAATACGGCCATCTTGTAATTCCCGGCATAGGTCCGTTCGATGCGCCGGAAGAGTGGGCCAACGGTCTCATCGGAGAGCACCTCTTCATGAGGTGGCTTGCCGACGGCAACTTCAAGGAGCTGTGGAACCCTTCTCCAGATCTGCAAACGATCGTGCGAAACGGTGCAGACCGCCTGCTTCGGAAGTTTGTCCAAACGCCCCCACCGATCGACGAAGCGCGTTGGTCCGCCGATCTCTGCACAGCACTGGCTCTCTACGTAGATGCCGCGCACGGGCCGCAGCTGCTCGCCGAGATAACGGCCTCCCAGGAAACCAGAACCCCACAGCAGTTTTGGGCGGCTTACAAAAAAGCGCTCCAAACACGTACATCCTTCGGTGTGAGGAAAATCGAGGGATTAGAAATCTTTCTGGTGCCGATTTTCAGTAGCGGCATCCAGTACAGCTTTTCCGCTGAAAATCAGATCGTCTTGTTGTATATTGAGGATAAACCGATCAAACCGGGCGCTTGGACTGCAGTTAAAACCGGATGGTACAAAATCCGATGCGCACCGGATAACATAAGCTCCATAACAATAACCCAAAAACCGGCTAGACCCAGCCCCACGGCCCGGAGGTAGCCCGAAGTATGAACTCTCGCTTTAAGTTTATGCGTTTGGTACGCACAAGCTCTTCTGAAATATACGTAATCTGGGAAGACGAAGAACGCGTCGGCCAGCTTGATATTCACTACGCCCGCGATACTGTCCACGCTACCCTGGTCCTTGAAACAGACTTGTCGGTTGCTTCGGAAGAGGAGCTTCTAAGCCAAATCGACCAGGATATCGTTTCCAGCTATCTTCCCATTTTTGAACGGGATAACCTTTTGGTAACAGTTTACAGGGGCGAAGAGATAAGCACCTACAGCGACGCCCAAGGCCAAATCGAAGAAGACGACGACGAACATTAAATTAAAGTGAAATACCACCCGAGCAAACAAGAGTTCCGCAGTATTGCGGAAACGGCTAACCTCATATCAGTTTACACCGAAGTGCTTGCCGACATGGAAACCCCTGTGTCGGCATTCCTCAAGGCAACCGATGGAGACTACCGCTTCCTCCTGGAAAGCGTGGAGGGCGGAGAGAGACTGGCCCGATACTCTTTCATGGGATCGGAGCCGTTCCTGGTGTTCCGCGCAAAGGGCAACCATGTGGTCATAGAGCAAGGTGGGAGCCTGGAAGTTATCGACCTTGCCCCAGGTCGAGACCCTCTTCACATACTCAAACAACTGATGAGCCAATACCGATGGAGCGGGGACCCCTCCCTGCCGCCTTTCTGCGGGGGCGCTGTGGGCTATATAGGCTACGACGCCGTCCGCCATTTCGAGCGCCTCCCGGACCTTATTCCCGACGACCTGAAGCTTCCGGACTACCTCCTAATGTTTACCGACGCTTTATTAGTCTTCGACCACGTCCGCCACTCCATCCGCGCCGTGTGCAACGCCCGCGTCTCCGGAAACCCAGACGCCGCCTACGACTCCGCGGTAGCCAAAATAGACGAGCTCATCCGAAGACTGCACGATGGACATTCGAAACTACCCCCGCCTCCAACCGGAAATAACCGCGCAAAACCCACATCCAACGTATCGCGCGAAAGATTCTTGGAGTCCGTCGTTCGCGCCAAAGAATACATAGCTGCCGGAGACATTATACAAGTTGTGCTTTCTCAAAGGCTTTCGGTGCCAGTTACTGCGCACCCGCTTCACATCTACCGCGCATTGAGGTTTGTCAACCCGTCGCCTTACATGTACTACCTGTCCGCCGGAGATATACACATCGTCGGCTCTTCACCCGAGATACTGGTCAGCGAGCGAAACGGCGTGGTAACCACGCGACCAATCGCCGGCACAACACGCCGCGGTGCAACCGAGGAGGAGGATAAGAAGCTTGCCGAGGCTCTGCTTTCAGACGAGAAAGAGCGCGCAGAGCACATAATGCTGGTGGACCTCGGCCGCAACGACCTCGGACGGGTGTGCTCCTACGGCACAGTCAAAGTGGATGAATTCATGACCATAGAAAAGTACTCCCACGTTATGCACATCGTATCAAACGTCACCGGAATGCTTGCTCCCGACAAAGATCAGTTCGACGTGCTTCGGGCATGCTTTCCAGCGGGTACCGTTTCCGGCGCCCCAAAAATCCGCGCTATGGAGATAATAGAAGAGCTTGAACCAACTAAACGCGGGCCGTATGCCGGGGCTGTTGGGTACTTCTCCTACTCTGGCAGTATGGACACCGCCATCACCATCCGCACCATAACCCTCAAGGGCAACACGGCCTACGTGCAGGTCGGCGCCGGAGTAGTGGCCGACTCCATCCCGGAACGGGAGTTTGAGGAAACCATGCGCAAGGGGCACGCCCTCCTTCGCGCAATCGAAATGGCGGAGGCCGGTCTGCTGTGACCCTGATCATCGATAACTACGACTCTTTCACTTACAACCTGGTGCAGTACCTGGGGGAACTAGGTGCTGATCCGCTGGTGTTTCGAAATGACCAGATAACCATCGCCGAAATGGAGGCGCTATCCCCCGAGAGGCTCGTCATCTCTCCGGGACCCTGCACCCCACGCGAAGCCGGCATATCTGTGGAAGCCGTAAGATACTTCGCCGGCAAAATACCAATTCTCGGCGTGTGCCTAGGGCACCAATCCATCGGCGCCGCCTTTGGGGGCCGAATTGTCAGAGCTAAGCGCCTCATGCACGGCAAAACATCACTTATCCAGCACGATGGTAAAACAATCTTCGCCGGTATACCAAACCCTTTCGAAGCGGTTCGCTACCATTCGCTGGTTATAGACCCAGAAAGCGTTCCGGAATGCCTTGTTGTAACCGCGCGCTCCGAAGACGGCGAAATAATGGGAGTCCGCCACAAACAATACCCCATCGAGGGCGTGCAGTTTCATCCAGAATCGGTTGCCACCGCATACGGCAAGGCGCTTCTGGAAAACTTCCTTAAGATGTGATAAAGGTTAAATAGTCAGCAGTATTCTCTCAGGAGCACCGCTGTGGTAAGAGAAGCTATTGCCGCCGTAGTTTCGGGCAAAAACCTAACAGAAGAAGAAGCTTCACAGGTTATGGCAGAGATCATGTCGGGGGAATGCACCCCGTCGCAGATATCGGCTTTCCTGGTTGCCATGCGCATGAAAGGAGAGACGGTGGATGAGCTGACGGGGTTTGCCCGCGTGATGCGCGAGAAAGCGCTGAAGGTCTCCTGCCAAACGCCGGCACAGCTCATCGATACCTGCGGCACCGGCGGCGACGGGTCCAACACCTTCAACGTGTCAACAGCAGCCGCATTTGCCGCGGCCGCGGCCGGGGCTAAAGTTGCCAAACACGGCAACCGCTCTGCTTCCTCTCGATGCGGAAGCGCCGACGTTTTGGAGGCCCTCGGCATAGAACTGAACCTGACGCCGGAACAGGTTGCCAAATCCATAGACGAAATCGGAATAGGATTCATGTTTGCGCCGCTGTTCCACCCGGCTATGAAGCACGCCGCACCCGTCCGCCGCGAAATAGGAATCCGCACCATGTTCAACCTCCTTGGGCCGCTGGTGAACCCCGCAGGCGTAACCAGGCAGGTGATAGGCGTGCCGCGCGAAGACCTCGTCCCGAAAATCGCCGAAACACTCCTAAGACTGGGCTCAGAGCACGCAATGGTCGCCTTTGGGGAACCCGGTCTGGACGAGCTTTCAACCGTAGGGCCATCCACAATCGCCGAAGTGAAAAACGGCCGAATATCCATCCGCAAGCTCGACCCAACCGCTCTGAATCTGCGCCGGGCCTCGCTTTCCGACCTGAACGGCGCCGATGCGCAACACAACGCCAAACTGCTCTCCGAAATACTCAGCGGTACTCACACCAGCCCTGCAACCGATACAGTAGCACTGAACGCCGCCGCCGCACTTGTGGTCGGCGGTGTTGCCGAGGATCTGCGCCACGGAACCGAGCTCGCCTTCGAAGCACTTCGCACCGGCGCCGCTGCCGACAAACTGGACGCTCTGAGAAAAGCCTCTCGCAAACCATGACCGAAAATTCCGTGGTCAAAGCCATTCTAGCCCAGAAACAGAAGGACGTGAAGCGCCTGTCCGCAGTCACCCCTGTTTGCGAACTGCGCGCGGTAGCCGCGGACCTGCCGCGAACTAGGCCGTTTCTGGCAACCAAAAGCGGTAACATCAACCTCATCGGGGAAATTAAGCGGGCATCTCCCTCAAAAGGGGTTATCCGTTCAAAACTCTCGCCGGCCAAGATTGCCAAAATTTACCACGACGCAGGTGCGGCCGCTATTTCGGTTATAACCGAGGAACACTTCTTTTTGGGCAACCCGGGATTCATTGCCGAAGTGCGTGCCGCAACTCCGCTCCCCGTCCTTCGCAAAGATTTCATTTTTTGCGAATGGCAGATTTACGAAACAAGAATCCTAACAGCCGACGCTGTTCTGTTAATAGCCTCTATCTTAACCAAATCCCAGCTGGAAGACCTTATGGGCTTGGCACGCGTTATTGGGATTGAGTGCCTTGTAGAAGTTCATTCCGAGAAGGATCTAGACAAGGTCCCAAAAGATGCACGGATAGTCGGCGTGAACAACCGAGACCTAGAAACCTTCAGAACCGACCTGGCTGTGGCAGAAAGAATGATCCCGCTTATCCGATCGCAAGGGCGCAGTGACCGAATCGTCGTTGCCGAAAGCGGCATCTTCTGCCGCAAAGACGTTGAGCGCATGCAAACAGCCGGCGCCGACGCCATACTGGTGGGCGAAGCACTAATGCGCGAGCGCGACATCCCCGCCAAAATTGCCGAGCTTTTGGGAAGAACCGAGGGATGACCAAGGTAAAAATTTGCGGCATCACAAACCTGCACGATGCCATGCTCTGCGCCGAAGCCGGGGCAGACGCCATCGGCTTTGTGTTTGCCAAAAGCCCCCGCAGAGCATCGCTCAGCACAGCAAAAGCCATTTCACTCAGACTGCCGCCGTTCATCAGCACGGTTGGGGTCTTCGTAAATGCACATCTCGATCCCGAACTACTGCGCCAGTGCATGCCGTTCTTGCACGCTGTTCAGCTCCACGGCGACGAGCCGCCGGATTTCGTGGAAGGCATAACAAAGCCGAAAATCAAGGGCTTCCGAATAGGATCAAAAGAGGATCTGAAGGCTATTGAAAGCTATGTAGGCAAGGTGAACGCCGTACTTCTGGACGCGCGCGTGGAAGGAGCTGAAGGAGGTACTGGCAAAACGTTCGATTGGTCCATCGCCGCCGAGGCACGGAAATTCGGAATCCCAATCATCCTTGCCGGCGGCCTCCATCCCGGAAACGTGGCCGAAGCAATTTCCGCGGTGAAGCCGTACGCTGTCGACGCCTCCAGCCTGCTGGAAATCTCACCCGGAAGAAAGGATCCGGGCAAAATACGCCGCTTCGTAATGGAGGTAAGGCGAGCAGACCTCAAAATGTGTTCAGGAGACCTTTCTACCAATGATTGAAACCCTAAAATCGCCCGGGCGTTTCGGTGAGTTTGGAGGGCGGTTCGTCCCGGAAACGCTGGTTCCCGTTTTGGACGAGCTTGCCCAAGCGTACGAAGCCGCAAAACAAGACCCGGACTTTCAAAAACAGCTGGACTATTACCTTAAACAGTACGCCGGCAGACCAACGCCCCTGTACTTCGCCCAGCGCCTCTCCGAATATGCCGGCGGAGCTAAAATATACCTAAAACGCGAAGATCTGTGCCATACCGGCGCACACAAAATCAACAACTGCCTGGGCCAAATACTGCTCGCGGTGCGCATGGGCAAACCGCGCGTAATCGCCGAAACGGGGGCAGGCCAGCACGGGGTCGCTACGGCCACGGTCTGCTCTCTCTTCGGCCTTCAGTGCGAAATATACATGGGCGAGGAAGATGCACACCGCCAAGCGCTTAACGTGTTCCGGATGAAACTGCTTGGCGCCAAGGTCAACGTGGTCAAAACCGGCAGTCGAACCTTAAAAGATGCAATCAACGAGGCGTTCCGAGACTGGGTTACAAACGTCCGAAATACCTACTACCTGTTCGGCACCGCTGCGGGACCGCACCCATTCCCAACCATAGTCCGCGATTTCCAAAGCGTTATCGGTCGGGAAGCGCGCCAGCAGGCATTGGAAGCGGAGGGGCGACTGCCAGACGCAATCATAGCCTGTGTGGGAGGCGGTAGCAACGCGATCGGAATATTCCATCCCCACCTCAACGACTTATCCGTCCGCCTTATAGGCGTGGAAGCCGGCGGCCGCGGCCTTCAAAACGGCCAGCATGCGGCCTCCCTAAATCTCGGCAGACCCGGCGTCCTCCACGGCGCAATGAGCTATCTTCTTCAAGATAAACACGGACAAGTACTGCCAACGCACTCCGTCTCAGCTGGTTTGGATTATCCAGGAGTCGGCCCCGAACACAGCTTCCTGAAAGAAACCGGCCGCGCCGAGTATACCACCGCTTCGGACCAGGAGGCTTTAGATGCTTTCCGGCTTCTGGCGCGCACCGAGGGAATTCTTCCGGCGCTGGAATCCGCGCACGCCGTCGCTGTAGCGGTCAAACTAGCCCGAGAAATGCCAAAAAGCTCGTTCATTGTGGTTAATCTTTCTGGTAGGGGCGACAAAGACGTCGAGCACGTCCGCGCGCTCCTAGGGGAGGATGGATAAAGTGTCCCGCATCGGAAAGCGAATCGCCCAACGCCGCTCACAGGGCCGAACGGCCTCCGTCGTGTTCGTCACTGCCGGCGATCCATCCCTCGAAGCAACCCGCGAGATCGTCCTCGCCCTGGATAAAAT
>JBMFPP010000129.1:0-7285 GCA_049969055.1 Armatimonadota bacterium
GGCGATAAAGATGTAATAGAGAGGCATTACAATGCCATGGCTAAGTGGATTGACTACCTAAAGAGGCACAGCAAAGAGCTCTTGAGGCCGGCTGAGGGCTACGGCGATTGGCTCTCGGTGAACGCTAATACGCCTCAGGACGTGCTTGCCACCGCTTACTTTGCCTACAGCACCAGGCTTCTTTCCAAGATGGCCCGCGCCGTCGGCAAAAACGAAGATGCGGAAAAGTACGAAGAGCTGTTCCAGCAGATCAAGGAGGCTTTCAACAAGGCTTACGTGGCGGAAGATGGGCGCATAAAGGGTGATACTCAGACCTGCTATGTTCTAGCACTTTACTTCGATCTGCTTCCGCCGGAGAAACGGCCGCTGGCGGCAAAGTACCTAGTGGAGGATATTCAGAAGCGCGATTGGCACCTCTCCACCGGATTTGTGGGGACGGCTTATCTGCCGGCAGTGCTTACAGAAGCCGGATATCTGGATGTGGCGTACCGCCTGCTGAACAACGACACTTTCCCGTCCTGGGGTTACACCATAAAGCACGGCGCTACCACGATTTGGGAACGCTGGGACGGCTGGACCGCCGAAAAAGGTTTCCAAGATCCCGGAATGAACTCGTTTAACCATTATGCGTTTGGCTCCATCGGCCAGTGGATGTATGAGAACATCCTCGGCATCAATGCAGACGAGAAAGCCCCTGGGTACAAGCACATTGTTATTCGTCCGCGCCCCGGCGGCGGAATCACTTTTGCCAAAGGCGAGCTGGAGTGTATGTACGGCCGGATTGCAAGCTCGTGGCGCTTGGAGGATTCGCGGTTTAGGCTCAGCATTGCGGTGCCGGCAAATACCACCGCCACCGTTTACGTACCGGCTGTCAGCGAGCAGGATGTAACCGAGCGCGGCAAGCCGGCTTCTCAAGCCGAGGGGGTTAAGTTCCTCCGGATGGAAAACGGGTCGGCGGTGTTCGAAGTTGGCTCGGGCAACTACGAGTTCGCATCGAAACTGCCGCAGTGATCCCTCGTCGGAGCATGGTAGATGCGCTAACACCCGCCCTTTGCTTTAAATCGCTGTGGAGCGGAGCAGGGGCGGGCGAAAAAGAAAGCCCGCAGGGCAGGCCCTGCGGGCGTAGGCTTTTTAAGACCTCTATGAACGCACCTGTTTTTTCGGACGCTGTGGATTAGACTTTGCCGGCAAAGAGCCGTATGTAATCCTTGGTTTTTTCTTTAACGCGGTTGCGGGCAGATTCGCCGAGTTTGCGGAAGTCTTTTTCGCTCGGGTTGGCGTTATAAGCTTCGATAAATCCCTCGATGAAGGCAATAGAAAGGGCTGTAGCCACGTTAACCTTAGTTACGCCTCCTGTTTGGATGGCATCGAGCAGTGTTCCCTCGCCGTCGGCAAGCTTAATTCCTTTTTCTTCTGCATCTTTCGGCGTCATTAGGATGCCAGAAGAGCCGTGGGAAACCAATGGGAGACGCGTGCGCTTTTGAATTTCCACAAGGCGGTCCACCCTAACCGGCCAGATGTCGTCCCAAATGCCGTGAATGGAGCCAAAGGCGGCGGCTAAGAAGTCGCACTTGGTTTCTTCAACAAAACGCTCCACGTCCTCCGGTTTTGCCATCAGCTCTTCGACGGATTTGCCTGCTTTTTCCCTGATGATTTGAACAGCCTGGCTTGCAGGAAGTTTTCTCAAGTGGGCGATCTCATCAGCCGAGAAGTAGTCTTCAATTTTGGGAATTTTTCCAAGTTCGGCTTCAACAGGCACGCCTCTTGGGTGACACATCTCCACAACTTTGCGCGTTAGCTCTATGTTTTCTTCAAGGGGTAGTGCCGAGCCGTCAAAAAGAACGGCTGTAAACTGATTGTCTAAGGCTTTTTGGATTTGCTCCAGACTTGTGCCGTGGTCTAGATTAAGAGCTATTCTGATTTTAGATTTCTCAGCGGCGATTTTAACCATGCCGGCGCCCAATTCCCAACCGGCGTATCTGCTGGCGCCGGGGCTTAACTGGATGATCAGGTCTACGGGCTCGCCGAGTTCTTCAGACATCTCCTCGGCCGCCGATACGAATGCTTGAACCATCTCCATGTTGTTGGCGTTAAATGCGCCAACCGCTCTTCCTTCTTCAAGCGCTGGCAAAAGCAGTTCTCTTTCGTCCACTAAAGGCATTTTCTTTCCTCCCCAGTAGTAACGATTGATCGGCTCCGTCCTGCGCCGAGGCATCCCTGTCTTTTGAGCTTCGGGGGCCTGTCAGAGGCGAGCCGAAAGAAGAGAAGCTGCATAACGGCTGGCAAAAGACCTCTCTTCCTCTGCCAGTCTAGCAGATGGGCGGGAATTTTTCAACGGAGGGTCAGAGGATGGTTATTCCGCGGAGCCTTTGGGAGGAGGTTGAAGCTGTAACAAACTGCGCGGGCTTATAAAGAAAAATGGAGCGGGAGACGGGATTCGAACCCGCGACATCCTGCTTGGGAAGCAGGTGCTCTACCACTGAACTACTCCCGCTCTAGCTTCGTTTTGTATATTAGCACTGCTTAAGATTCCTGTCAAGTGCATTTGACTTTCTGGCAAAAACATGTTATTATGCTTGCGTAGGGCGGTTGGCTCAGTGGGAGAGCGCCTCGTTCACACCGAGGAGGTCACTGGTTCGAATCCAGTACCGCCCACCATTCATTTAATGGGGTTCTTTTCCAATTTGCCGCCGGCGGGTCAGCGGTTCTGTCTGCGTTTTCGCAGTTGCTCGAAAAGCACCTCAAGGCTTCCGCGCCATTCTTCATAGATATCTTTAAGCATTGTCCGCGTTGCCTTGGCTCCGGATTCCTGAAGCATGGGCAGCACCACTAGCGCCGTGAAAAGCCGCAGAACAAAGGCTGTCAGGAATACAACTTTGTAGTTCACGAGCACCCAAGGCCCGATGGGCACGCGCAGTCCTTTCAGGGGTTCGAGGAGGGCACCTCCAACTACGGGAGCCAAACCAGCCACTGCTCCCACAATAACCGAGTATGCGGCCAAATACACGCTTTTGTTTTCCCTTGGAAACAAGCCCAACAGCAGGTTAAAATTGGCCAGCTCCAGCCCGCTCCAGAACATACCCGCCACAAACCCGTTGATGAGCAACCACCTCCAAGATGAAGGCTCGGCAAGAAGCCAGGGCACAGGAAAGAACGCCAGCCCCAGCGCGGCGAGCCTCAGCACAGGGCGGTTGCCGTAGCGGTCGATCAGTCCGCCCCACATGCGCGAAAAGATGACCATCGCCACCATATGGGCGATCATGAGTGTTAGGTTCGCCCAGAATTTGCCCATTTTGAGGGTTTCCAGTGCGAAGAGCCACAGGGATGGGCCGATTATGTTGAATCCGAATGATGCTAACGCCGAGTAGGCGAGGAACCGCTTGAACTTTTCGTTTCTGAAGGGTATGAGGATGAGGTCTCGGAGCCTTGGGGGTTCGGCGCGCTCTTGGATAGGAGGTTCCGGCACCTTTAGGAATAGCAGAACGTCGATCGCCCCGCTCAAAGATGCGGCCACGAAAAGCACAGTGTATGGTGTGTAAGGCGAGGAGGTCGACCACCAGTCGAGAACCAATCCTGCAACGGATGCGGAAAGCAGTCCAACCACGGTACCTATTCTCATGCGCAGGCCGAAGTACTTGCCGCGGATTTTGAGGGGAACAAAATCGGCCATCCACGACATCCACGCTGGGCCTGAGAGATTACCGAAGAAGCTTCCCGCGAAAAGGAGGAATGTAAGCGCGAGAAGAAGCGCGGGTCCCTTGGGGAAAATCCACGGCAACAGCGCAATCGGTATCCAAACCAACCGCTGAACCAAGGCGGCGCGGACAAAAATTGCCCGCCGGCGCCCGGTTTTTTCCACCAAGTAAGAGGAAAGAAACTGCGCCAGCGAGCTGAGCATGGGAAGTGCCGAAAGGAAGCTGAAGAAAAACTCTCCGGCGCCCAACCGCCGCACGTAAGCCGCAAACGGCGCCCCAAACGTGGTGTTGAAGAAGACGGAGCCAAAGCCCCAGGCAATGATTATGCGTCGAAGGCCGTACCGGAGTTCGCTCTCCCTGCGGTCTTCGATGCGTTCCCGGCGAAACCGAAAAAGCCTTTTTATTATTCCCAATTCAGGTGAAAAAGGTCGTTAGGCAGACTCGGAGCTTGTTACAAAATGTTTTTCACGGCAAAACCTTCTCCAATCCCACTGCTGCACGCAGGATGCGGCTTACGTCCAGGATGTTGATCACGCCGTCTCCAAACGCCTGGCCCAACCGCGGGCCGCGGCCAGGTTTTGGTGCCACATCGCCAGCGTTTAATTGAGTTGGCGTTGGTTGCTTAAGGCGCGCAGCAATTTGTATGGCTTCCAGCGCATCCTGCATGTTTACCTTACCGTCTCCGTTGATATCCCCGTAAACCACGGGTGCTTCCACGCCGTAGTTGATCTGCACGGAGGTCAGGGATGCGGCCGAGCGCCCGTCTCCGGTAAACTCGGCGGCGAACTGCACATATCTTCCGGTTGTCCCGATCGATATCTCGCGCCGGTCGGATGGATCGGTCCACTTCGACCAGACTCCAGTTTCATCGGCAACACGAACCCGCATTTTCACAGAGGCACTGCCGGTTGCATCCCAGCGGATGGATGTTATGCGCGCCGTTTGGCCCAAATCCACTATCGGAGATTCGTAGCTTCCCCATGAGACGGTGCTCTCCGGAAGCAGTGGGGTGAGTTCAGACACGTAAACGTCGGAGCGGTCATCGCCTCCGGCATCTCTGCCGCCTATGGCAACTATTCTGCCTCCGGTTGTCACCGCCGCTGTGCGCGAGATTTTCAGCGGGTAAGAAGCCGCGTAATCCCAAGATCCAACGTCGCCGTTAGGCAGTAGACGGCCAACAAGCACAGTTTGCGTGGCCGCCGCTTGGTCGTCTCCCTCTGCCTTTGAGTGGCCGCAAATGAGAACCAAGTGCCCGCCGGCAACTACGCTCGAGTTAGACGCGTAGAACCGTGCTTCCGTGCGCGAACCTATTACACTGCCTTGAGCATCTCTCACAGGCACCACTATTTCGTTTGTGGAGACCCACATACCGAGCTTATCGCCCGGGCGCACTTCTGCCGCCCACGCATTGTTCAGAGGAACGTCGGCCATTTCAAAGCCGGGAGCATTGCCGCCGACTACGAAGAGCCTCCCGTTGGAATAAAAGGCAGAGGCGCCCAACCGCGCCGCTTCGTCCGGCAGACTGCGGTCCTGCTCCCATTTTCCGAGGGACCCATCGGCCATGATATCCGCGGAGAAAACCGTGGATGTTCCGGAAAAAGCCCCGTTCGGTGCCCCGGCAACCAAATAAAGCCTGCCGTATGCGGCAACAAGAGCGGCGAGGTCGCGTCCATCCTGATCCGGCAGAGGGTTTGCCTTCTGCCATGGGCCAAGCTGTCCGTCCGAACCTATGCGGGCGTAGAAAACCTCTGGGGTAACTTCAAAGCCCGGCCTGTCTCCACCAACAACATACAGACAGCCGCCGTAAGCTATGGCAGAGTGAAACGCCCTGCCTTCTGGGAGCGGCGTGGTGGGTTTCCAAGAGCCGAGGGTTCCATCTGCGTCTATGGTGGTGTAGAGCACATCTGGCAGGAAGCTGCTGCTTGGCCCTTGGCGTCCGCCGATCACGTAGATATATCGTCCGTATAGGGCCGCCGCGTGATAGGAAACAGGGTTTGGCAGTGAGGATGAAGCCCGCCAGGCTCCCGGAACGGCCACCGATGCCATTGTTACGGCGCCGTCGCCTTCTCCGGAAACAACTGTGTTCACGAAGTACCCAGGAAGGAAGTCATCTGCGGATGTCAGTGTTTTGGTTTCCGAAAAACTCTGCCCTGTGCATACAGCAAAGGCAATTATTCCGGTGAATATTGAAATTAAGGTGGATGACAGCGATCTTGGCATTATGTTCGGGTCTCCTTTCGCGTATCTGCTGGTCAAGAAGTTTTGACTAACCAGCGGGAATCGGTTAAACGTCAGAACCTCTTGTTTGTGGCAACCACAGTGATGCGTGCGTTTACACGCAAAGCGCGGCAACACGCTTTTGGGGTTGCCGGAGCGACCATTGGTTTAACCGTATTTCAATTTCCCAACCGTTTTTTATGGTTCGCTGTTCGAACGGGCAAACTACTTTTCTCTTTTGGACGGTGCGCCTCCTGCTGAGTCGGGAGACTGTTCCGAGATGGGAATTACTGCCCGGCGGAAGTAATCGCGGAAGCTGTATCGGAGTATTTGCTTTCACGAATACGGCAGGGAGTTCGCCCAAAAGAGCTGTCAATTCGAGCTGTGATTCGGGTTTGCCGGGTTTGGTGTTAAGGCCACGGGTCTCCCTCCAAGCCCACAGCCCTGCGCAGTACTCGAAGTACGTCTGCTATGCTTACGACGCCGTCTCCGTATACCCGTCCGTCGGTGCCTGGGCGCGGAGCAACGTCGGCCAGTGCCAAGGCGTCCTTGTTCAAGGGCGCGGCTCCCACAACGTGGCGCAGGATGGCCACAGCGTCGGCAACTGTAACGCGTTCGTCGCCGTTAACATCTCCCATTATAACCGGAGCAGTTTCAAGCTTCAGCGCACCGCTCATCACCAGTGCATACGGCTGTGGCCCTTGGGGCACGTTCACTCCTTCAACCACGACGCGGTAGGTACCTTTCTGCGGTTGGCGGATATCCACTCCCTCCAGGTTGTTCAGCCGGTCCGGCCCGCTGTTGCCGTAAATCTGCTTTCCGTTCGGGTCGATCACTATGAGGTCTAGGTCGTTTACCAACTGCTTGGCGGCCTGCAGTGCCGAAGGGTAGTCCGTCCAGGCGAGGGTCACGGCAACCGGAACTGAGGAGTCGGTTACAGTAAACTTGTACTCTCTGCGGTCGCCGGTCTTCAATCCAGGCGCTTCATCGCGGAACTCCACAGTCTTAGGTGGGGCGGGTTTGAGTGCAGACAGCAGATCCACGCGGCCCCAGCCTTCTTGAAAGTTTGGGCGCGGGGAGTCTATCTCCTGCGTATCCGATCCTGCACCATACTGACCCGGATACAGGTCGGTTGCAGTGTTAACGAGGAGGGCTTTCACCAACGCGGCGCTTGGGTTCGGATAGTTCTTGTATTTGCTCATATACTCGCGCACCAACAAAGCGGCTCCGGACACAAAAGGCGCCGACATGCTGGTGCCGGTTTCGTATGCGTAGTTCGCGTTGTAAACGCCGAAGGTGTATTTGGAGTCCGGCGCCAGAGGGGACCTGTTCGAGATTATGCTGGTTCCAGGCGCCACAACGTCCGGCTTAAT
>JBMFPP010000130.1:0-7240 GCA_049969055.1 Armatimonadota bacterium
CCGCTGAGCGCTGTTGTTTTTCGACTGCGGCGGGTTGGGTGATAAACACCTTCACCGCTTGTCCCTTTGGCAGCAAGAAGTTTTGACGTTCAATCGGTCCTTGTTTGCTGTTTGTCAAAACCTCTCGATTCCAGTAAACGGCTTACTGCTTCGTCTGATCGACCTGCCCATCGGCAGACGTGGGATTCCCGTTGCCTTTTTCCTCGGGCTGTACAGAGCTGGAGCCGCCGTCTTCGCCGTTCGACGCGGAGCCCAGGTCCAGCATCTCCAAGTTCCCAAGGTACTTAACCGTGGTCAACCTTGTAACGTTGCTAAGCTTCTTCACGAACTCTGCAATCTGCCGCCCAGATTGGGCTATGTTGCGCACCAGCTTAGCTTGCTTGGGATCCAACTGGGCGGCTCCTCTCTCCAAAAGCTCCGCCCCGCTTACCACGCCCACCAAAGCGTTGTTGATCTGATGCGCCACGGTTATGGCCGTAAGAGTAACGCCGCGGAGCTGGGCCTCCTTCTCACGAGATTGTATAAGCTGGCTGTTCCGCACCGCCAGCGCGGCATGCTCGGCAAATACTTTCAGCGCCTGGAGGGCTTCCGGCCGCAGGGGCTCTCTGCTGGTCATGTTGTCCACAGCCAAAACGCCTATCCTTTCACCTCCAATCATCATCGGCGCAATGACGTTTGTGTACCCCTCCTCCCGATTGCTCAGCTCGCCGGAAAGGAGAGCGGCCACCATCGGATGATCCGTTCTGGACATGGGCACTCCCCAGCCACGCTCATCCCGTATTGGGCCGTCTTTAACAACGCCAACCAAACCGCGAAGCTCGTTCCTTTCGGGATCCAAAATCCACAAGCTGGCTCGATCAACCCCCAAAGTTTTGCGAACCTGCAGTATCAGATCTTTCCCCACGTCAAACAAATCCCTGCCGGACATAACGGCCTGACCGGCTTTAAACAAACCGTCCAGAACCTGCTCGTACTGCCTCTCGCGCTCCTGCTGGTGCACGTACAAGCTTTCGTATCCCAGCACAGCCGCAATCACCGAAGCGCATACGCGCAGTACTTTTGTTTGAAAGGCCGTGACCTCAACTCCGGTTGGAGCTGTGTCGGCACTCACCAAACCGTAGGTTTTGCCGTTCCACCGCACAGCCGCGGCAATGTGTACGCTTCCCCCACCAAGGCGGGTGCGGCATTCGCCAAGCTCTGTTCGCCTTCTGATGGGCAGAACGGCGCACTCTCTTCTGCGGTATATTAAGTCTCCCAAGTAACTCCAATCGTCTTTGGAAACGTTTACAACGTAATTCCCGTTTAATCGGCGGCTCAACGCGTTTACTACCCGCTTGTCGGCAGACACGGCATCCAGCAGTTTTAACTTTTCAGCGCCGGAGTCCCACTGCCACACCCCAACCGCGCCAAAGCCCAGATCAAACGCCACCTGTTCGAGGAGGCGGTGCACCACTTCTTTGGTTTGTATCCTGGAGGATACTTGTGAAAGAACGTCCTCCACAGCGTCAAGCACCTGCTTTTGTGGAGGTGTCCACAACAAACAGGCCCGCGGCCGGCGACCAACGGTTACAACAGTGGAAATGGTTATCAACAGCGGAAAGCAGGCGAGGCACACAACGGCCGCCTTATCCGAAAGCAGTAGTCTCCCAAAACCCACTTGGAATTGAGAAACCAACCAGCATCCGGCGGTGGCAAAAGCCAAAACCCAGCAGATTATGGCAACCGCCCGACGGAAGCCAGAACTCATTAACCTTTCACCTCAAGACTCCGATTCGGACTGCTTGCGCGCAGGAGCAACCGACTTTATCAACGCGTCAAGCTCATCCATATTGAAAGGTTTAGCAATAAACGGAGCACCCAGCCGCTTCAGTATCTGATGCGAGCTTTGTGCCCCTGTATCCCCGGTTGAAAAGATCACTCGCTTTGCCATATGAGGCTTTCTCTCCTGCAGTACGCGAAACAATACCTCTCCGTCCATCACCGGCATTCTCAAATCGCACAGAATGGCATCGTACTCTGTTTTGTTGATCTTCGCCAGTGCCTCGGCACCATCGCGCGCCTCGTCCGGTTCGTAGCCCAAAGCCCTTATCACCTCGGTTGTTACACTCAGCACCACTTCATCATCATCCACAATCAGAACCCGAAGAGTTGGTGCCGAATCCGACGTGCTGTGCGAATCCGCGCCGCCGGAGCTGCCTTCGCCGTTCAGTTTGCCGCTCTCCAAAAGATTTTCCATATATGGCCCGCCTCCTTTGAAATGAGTGGGCAGTATTCCCAATTTCGATATTTAATCGATTTTACCTCCGCAGCTCCGTTCGAGAGACGCACACGGCTCCACCGCACCAAACAGATTTTACCTCATGAAACAAGCTAGCAACCACCAGGTTTATATCGACCGCAATACGCTTGATCTAAACAACCGCACCCAATTGAAGCCCCCTTTAGTTATACACCGCAAGAAGTCTTAACAAACAGTAATTCAGTTGGAATCCAAAACCTCTTGCAAAAAGTTTCGGCAAACAAACGTCCCGATTGAATGCCAAAACTTTTTGCGGCCGAAAAACAAACGGGGCCGGCAGATCATCCGCCGGCCCCATGGTTTCAGGCGCTTACAGCGTGGAAGGTGCTTAGAACCTCACCGACACCTGGGTCACGCCGATGCCGCCCCTGTAGTCGAAGCCGTAGAGGTTGGCACCGCGGTCCTTGTAATCAATCAGCTGGTAAGCGATCTTCCACGAGGCGTTCTCGCTGATCTTGTGGCCGAATCCGATCGTGTAGTAGCTCTCGCGGGTCTTACCAGCACCGCCGGGCCGCACTCTAGCCTGCTCCCAACCCAGCTCGATCTGGTTGTTCTCGGACAGATTCCAGCGCAGACCAGCGCGGTAATGCTGGATCAGGTTCTCCAGACCTGGTTTGGGATCCGTGGGCGAATCGTAAACGGCGGTCATACCGGTAAGGCTCACGCTGTCAGAGAAGGCGTAAGAGAGCTCGCCGTTCCACCCCTGGATGTTGGTGGGGTTCTTCCAGCGGCCGATGGCGCCCCAATAGCCGGGAGCACCAAAGAACGGATCGATCCTCTTGTAGCCAGCCGCTAGCGTCAGCCGACCCAGGCCGAGGTTCAGCTTGGCATCCCAAGCGTTCTTGTCGGAACCAGGCGCGAACGCGGTCTCGCGGTTGCCGATAGTGGCCGTGCGGTTCATACCGGGCTGATCAGACTGAAGCAGGTCGCTCCGCGAGAAGTTGGCCGCTAGAGACAGGTTCTCGGAGAACGGCACATTCAGGTCCGCGGATATAACCTGCGCCCTCTGAACCTTGTCGGCGCGCGGGTTGGCAGCGAACTTTTCGATTCCGCTAACGCTGGGAGCGCTGATGCCGCCCTCCAGATAGGTAACACCAAGGGTTACACTGCCGAGTCCGATCTTACCGCGAATCGCTGCGCTCTGGTCAATCGGGAAGGCATCGTACGCGGTACCCAGCACTCCCGGGCCGCCCCAGCTCTGGAACAGGGCATAGCCGCTGTTGAACCCGCCGCGGTCGTGCGTGGCCGCATACGCCATCAGCTCGATCTTGCCCACATTCGCCTTAGCGGCGATACCGGACATGATCACATCACCGCTGTCGGTAACCATCGTGGTGGTGTAGCTGTCCGGATCCACCTGCTTCAGCGTGTAAGGACCGAGCTGCATGCCGAACTTACCAACCGTAACTTCGAGGTTTTTCAGGAACCACCAATCACCAACAGCACCCTGGACGTACAGCTTCAGTGGTGTAAGCTCGGCGTTGTTCAGGTTGGCGAAGTCCTTACCGAAGTTGCCCTGAACACCGGTGCCGCCGTTCGGATCCAAGCGATTGGACGCGGCCCAAGGCAGGTAGTTGCCGCCCAACAGCAAGGCACTACCGGTGATGTTCTCGGTCAGCTTAGCATCCACACCAACAGCAAGCTGGTACAGAACTTTGCTGTCGTCCAGAATGTTGCTTGGGGTTCTGCCGCGGGTGAGATCAGCGCGGCTGTCCAGGTCGAAGATAGGATTGCGCACGCCGTGAACCGTGCGGGCATGGGCACCGCGCCAAATAGCCGTGCCTTCACCGCTGACTTTAATCTTGGCGAGCTTCTCCTCGATTGCGCTGACCCGCTCCTTCAACCTGTTGATGTCGTCGCGAATGCGCTGAACATCCGCGCCGAGGGTGGCCAGCTCATCGCGGAACTCCTCCACCAAGCGGCGTACGTTCTCCAGATCCTCCTTGGTTGCCATTCTCGCAACCGCATCACGAACGGCTTCCTCGGCTGCATCGCGGGCGGCCCTCACGGCTTCGTCCCTAACCTTTCCGGCTTCCTCGCGCGCAACCTCACCGGCGATCTCGCGAACGCGGGCTTCATCAATGCCGGGCTTTACTCTTGAGATCGCCTCCTGGATGCGGCTGTCGAGCTGGCTGTTCACCCAATCCAGCAGGCGCGCAGTGGCAACGGCAAACTCGTAGCGGGTCATTGCCCTCTTGCCGCTGAATGTGCCATCGGGATAACCGATGACCACGCCGCGCTCCTGCAAACTGCTGACGGCCTGATACGCCCAGTGGTCAGTCGGAACATCCTCGAACATCCTCTGGGCCATAACAGGAACCGCCAGAGCGAAGACAAGCATCGCCGTCAGAAGCAGAGCTGCCTTCTTCATGGTGTCCTTTCCTCCTTCTAAACGAGCCATAGTTGGAACTGAACAAACGCTTCACGGTCAACCGACCGGAAAGCATCCAAGGGCACCAGGACTACACATGCAGCTCTGTGGGAATGCACACACCGCGGAAAGAACCCTTCTGTTTCCTTGCCGCAGCTGCCCACATACTGCACATCGAGTCCTTCCGCCCAAAGCTCCCGACCGCATTACGCTTTCCGCCTTTCTGCCCCAACCTCCTTTCTCGGCGCAAGCGTGTTCTGCATCTGTCAGCCTAAAACGGCGGTCGTTCGCCAAAACGAATGCTAACATATGGTTGGTAACGTGTCAAGCAGTGCGCCGGCACGTACCAACCCGGCGTGTATTCGCTTCCTCGTCCATGCCATCGATTAGACGCACCAGCTTCCAAATATGTTATGCACTCCAAAATCGCGCTTTCAAACATTCTCCCAAAAGCTTCTATGTCACCGTTTTTGGAGCGCTCTGCACAGCAGTGTATAATACCACTGGTAATTATGGAAGGTTTGGTTCTCAGAACCAGCCCCGGAGGCTTGCTAATGCTCAATTGGAAAGCAAAGAAACACGAAAAAGACCCAATAAGTGAAGCCCAAGTGCTGGAAGCCCTTCGCTCTGTGCGCGATCCGGACTTGCACAGAGATATTGTTTCTCTCAACTTCGTGAAAAATGTAAGAATTTGCGGGGGTAAAGTTGCCCTTGACTTGGAACTTACCACTCCAGCATGCCCAGTGAAAGAGAAGCTCAAGGCCGAGGCAGAAGCAGCGGTTCGCCAAATTCCCGGTGTGGAGCGGGTAACCGTGAACATGACCGCGCGCGTTCGCGGCCGCACCGCAGAGAAAGCAGATCTGCTTCCAAACGTGCGAAACATCGTGGCGGTTGCAAGTGGTAAGGGAGGTGTTGGCAAATCAACCGCCGCTGTGAACCTTGCGGTGGCGCTGGCGCAAACCGGGGCAAGCGTGGGCCTCTTGGACGCCGATGTTTACGGTCCAACCGTGCCTCAGCTCCTTGGCATTCACGGTGGTTTATCCGGCTCACCAAGCGGCACCATACTGCCGCTAACCGCTTACGGTGTAAAATTGATGTCCTTAGGACTGCTCGCCTCCGAGAACGCACCGGTCATTTGGCGCGGACCGATGGCGTCCAAGCTTATTCAGCAGTTTTTGGGCGGCGTGGAATGGGGAAGCTTGGACTATCTCCTGGTCGATCTGCCTCCAGGAACCGGCGACATCGCGCTGACGCTGGTGCAGTCGGTTCCTCTTTCCGGCGCCGTTATCATAACTACGCCGCAGGATGTGGCGCTTAAGGTTGCGCAAAAAGGCCTGCGTATGTTCTACGAGACAAACGTGCCCGTCTTGGGCATTATCGAGAACATGAGCGGCTATGTGTGCCCGCACTGCGGCAAAACCTCTCACATCTTCCCGCACGGCAGTGTTCAAAAGCTGTGCCGGGAGCTCGATGTTCCTTACCTCGGCGCCGTTCCGATCGATCCAAAGGTGGCGGTATGCGGAGACACGGGTGTTCCGATCGCCGTGTTCGATGAAAACTCACCCGCGGCCAAAGCATTCGCAGAGATAGCCGGAGCAGTGGCGGCCAAACTCAGCACCTCTGCTCTGCAAGGAGGAATGCAGGCGGTGCACCCGGAACAAATTCTCCAGAGCGGCACATCTTTGATAATTAAGTGGAACGACGGACATACAAGCGAATATCCGTACCCCGCACTCAGAGCCGCGTGCCGCTGTGCCGCCTGCAGCGACGAAAACACGGGAGAGCTTCTCATCAACATCGAAGACATACCTGAAGATATCCATCCGATTGAAATATCTCCGGTTGGGCGCTACGGGATCAGCATTCGGTGGTCCGACGGGCACGACACCGGCATATACCCCTTCAGCCGGCTGAGGAAGATGTGCGATTGTAGCGAGTGTATGTCCCAGCAGATGCCCTAGCCGAAGGCACCTGAGGGCGAGATTTGCGCCGGGCAAGCGGCCAAAAGCGGACTCCGGCTTCCCAAAACCATTTCCGCTCTGTGCACACACCGCCGGTTCGCTAGCACGTTTGACACCTCTTCCCCCTAACAGTATGATATACACGACACTTATGCAACCGGGGTAAGGAGGGCTTTCAATTTGTTCAGCCTGGCGGTAATTACAGATGAGATTTCTCAGGACTTTGAAAAGGCGCTTGATCTAATGGCGGATTGGAACATCAAGTACGCCGAACTGCGTGCTCTTTGGGGGAAAAACGTAGCAGACCTAAACCGCCAGGAGATGGAGCGGGCGCGTGAAGCACTTCAAAAACGCGGCATGCCGGTTTGCTGTATAGCATCGCCGTTCTTTAAGTGCGACCTCAGCGGCAAAGCGGGCCCTGCAGCGGGCCGCATGCACCAGGCCGCAGAGCGTGCTCTGGCGGAGCAAATGGATGTTCTTCAGCGCTGTATAGAAGCCGCGCACCTCTTCGGCACCAACCTAATACGCGTTTTCGCTTTCTGGCGGCGCGGCGAAATGACGCAAGAAGTGGTTGACCGAATAGCAGAGCTGTACCAAAAACCCCTGGAG
>JBMFPP010000131.1:0-7224 GCA_049969055.1 Armatimonadota bacterium
CGGCGGATCCATGGGATTTGTACTGCCGGTTCAAACGGGAACAACAGGGACCGGAATTTCAAGCACAGTCTCCGGACCTGCTGAGGTCAACGTGGCCCAGATCATCCGCCGCTTCCTTGAAAAAGACCGCAACGATGATCTGGTGATGAAGCTTTATCTTAACACGCCATCTGTGAACATCTTCGGAGAACGCCTGCTCAACCTGCCGGCGCCGATTGCATCGATCATGGCTTCGTCGAAGAGCACCGGCTTCCGCGGCGAGCGCGATGAGGTGAAAACCTCTGTTCGCATGGACGCCCTTGTGGAAGGGGTGCAGGTTATTCAGCTTACGGTGCAGCGCAAGAGTATGCAGGAAAGAAGTTCCACCACAACGACCCCCTCACAGCCGTCCAGCCCTCCACAGCCGCCCGGATCATCCCGCACAGGATCGGCCACCGCTTTGGATGACGGCGACGAGGAGGAAGAAACCACCCTCCCAACATCCAACAGCACCGACGATGTAATTTACACCGCGGCCGGCGGAGCTGAAAGCCGACAGCAAAGACCATCCGGCCAGCAAACTCAAGCCAGGCCCAGAGAAGCTTCCCGGCAGGAGCCCGGTTCGCAGGCCGAGACGTCCGGGCCGCCTTCTTCATCCGAACCCCAGCCGTCCGGCAAGGAGCCGGGCCGCACCGCCGTGGTGTGGACCCAGCGCACCAGAACAGACTTTCTCAAAGGAGAAGCTCGCGGCGCCGGTGTTACAAGCCTTGGAGATGTGCGCCTTGCCGCCGCTTTCAAGCCTGTGGAAACCTTCCCGAACGATACCTACGTTTGGAGCATCCAGCCCGACGGTAAGGGCGGGGTTTATCTCGGCACCGGTAACTTCGGCCGCATATACTACCGCTCTAAGGAAGGCAAGCTGGATTTGGTGTACGACTCTTCTGAGCTGGAAATCCACGCGCTGGCTATGGACAAGCAGGGGAACCTCTACGCGGGCACTTCGCCGAACGGCCTGGTGCTTAAAATAACCCCGGATGGACAAGCCTCGGAGCTTTTCAAAACTGGCGAGCGCTATGTTTTGTCACTGGCTGTCGGAGAGGACGGAGCGATCTTTGCCGGCACGGGTAGCAACGGAAAGCTGTTCCGCATAACCCCGGACGGGAAAGGCGAGCTTTTCTTCCAATCTCCGGAGTCTCACATTATGAGCCTTGCCGTCGACAAAGACGGCAACATACTCGCGGGCACGGCGGATAAAGGCTTGCTGTTCCGCATATCCAAAACGGGCCGCGCCAAGGTGCTGTACGATGCCGATGACAGCTGTATCGGTGCCCTCGCAGTGAGCAGTTCAGGGGATATATACATTGGCACGGCGCCGAAAGGCCTTCTCTTGAAAATTCCGGCCTCCGGCGGCGATCCAAAGACCCTCCATCAAGCCAACGCATCTATATTGGGAATAACTGCTGACGGAGCGGGAGTCTACGCCGCCGCGGGAACCAAGGTTTACCGCGTAACGCCTGACGACACCGTTATCGAGCTGGACAATAAGGACCAGAACCAGCTTCTGTGCCTAACGCAGGACGGTCAGGGCCATCTGTATGCCGGAAGCGGCAACTCTGCCGCGCTATACGAGGCCGATACAGCGGCTCTGAAAGGCACATACGAGTCAGCAGTCCACGATGCGGGCGGCGTAGCGCAGTGGGGCCGCATCCGCTGGCAGGCGTCTGTGCCAAGCGGTACCAAGATCGAAGTGCAAACGCGTTCGGGCAATGTGGCAGATCCAGACAGCAGTTGGAGCCCGTGGTCTCCGGTGTATCAGTCTTCAAACGAGCGCATTCAAAGCCCTCCTGCACGCTTCATCCAGTATCGGGTTTCCATGGAAAGCTCCTCCGCGGGAGTTACGCCGGCTCTCAAGAGCGTGAGCATAACCTACCTGCCCGAAAACAGGCCGCCGACGGTTTCGTTTACGGCGCCGATGCCCGGCGATATCTGGTCCGGTGTCAAAACGATCAGCTGGTCCGCATCCGATCCTGATAAAGACACCCTCACCTACGAGCTTTATTACTCCCGAGACGGCGGTGCCACCTGGGAGCGTTTGAGGGATGGTGAAACCACCACGGAGGAAAGACAACCCGCACCACCTGAAAGGCCGACGGCTCCTGAAGGGCAAAAGCAAGCTCCAAGACAACCGATACCCACAGCGGAAGAGATAATCGCCCAGGTAAATCGGGAGCTGGACAAAGACGGAAGCCTAACCCCCGAAGACCGCCGCCTTCTGAACGCAGTGCTTCCGTCGGTAGTTAACGAGGCGCTTAGCCAGGCCGAACCGCGTCCCCCTGCCCCTCCAGCCGCCGCAGCCAGAAGAGAGCCTCCTAAACCGATAACCGTTACATCGTTCAGATGGGATACCACCAAACTTCCAGACGGTGAGTACCTGCTGAAAGTTGTGGCTTCGGACAAGCGCAGTAACCCGAACGGCTTCAAAACTGCGGAGAAAATCACGGGTCCCGTGATCATAGCCAACGAGAAGCCCAAGATCCAAATTCTCAAGAGCAGTTTGAAGCAGAAGGACGGAGGCGAATTCTCCTTCGAGGCGCTGGCCACAAGCAAGCGGATGAGCATAACGGCGGTTTCCTTCCGTGTGGACTCCGGCGATTGGTACGCGGCCGAACCAGCTGACGGAGTGTTCGATTCACCGGAAGAGCGCTTCATCGTCACAACCGACCCACTGCCGCCAGGAAACCACACCGTGGAAGTAAAAGTGACTGACTCTGCCGGCAACTCGACCACGCAGAAGGTTCCCGTCTCGGAGAAGTGAGATGAATGCGAAGTACAGAATCAAGGCGCTTCCAAACGGACGGTGCGCCGTGGCCGGCAACCACGCCTTCCTCGGTGGAAACCCGAAAGAAAAATATCCCTACTTCCTCTTCCTTTGGCTAATTGAGGGAGGGCCAAAGCCGATCTTGGTCGATGCCGGCCTGCGGAACGTAGATGAGATGAACGCAGGGGCCGCCCATGTGCTGGCCGAGCCGATCGTTCAACCATCGAACCAAACAACCCGCGCTCAGCTTTCCGCCCACGGGGTTGCTCCGGAGGACGTTGGTACTGTTATCATCACCCACCTCCACTTCGACCACGTTGACGAGCTTGATATTTATCCCAATGCACGCATAGTCGTCTCGAAACGCGGCCTGGATGCGGCAGCGGCTTTCCCCGGGTGGCATGGTTCTTGGGCGCCTTTTAAGACACTGAGAGGCCTTACGCAAGATTGGAAAGACCGCGTTTTGGCCGCCGATGATACCGAGATACTGCCGGGAATCCACACGATGTGGCTCGGGGGCCATACGCCGTGCAGTCAGGCCGTGCTGGTGCAAACGGAAGTTGGACGCGTTGCTCTAACCGGAGACACCGTGTCTTTGCTGGCAAACTTCGAGCGCGGTGTGCCTGTTGGCGTGGCGGTGGACTACCAACAGTGCCTAGACGCCATGAACCGCTTGAGACAGGCGGCTGACGTAGTGGTGCCGAGCCACGACCCCTCGGTTTTCACCAGGTTTCCAGGCGGAGTGATCGGCTGATGGGAGAAATTTCCGCAGATCGCCTTTATCAGATTCGGGCGCTTAAGGTCGGCGAGTGCCGGGTTCGGGATTACATCACCTATGCAAACGGAGCAGAATCAACTTCCACCTTTTATCTTTACATATGGCTCATTTTGGGCGGCGAACAGCCGATGCTGGTGGATACGGGACCGAAGTACGCGGAGGAATTCAACACAGCAACGGCATCGTACATCCCGGGAGGCATCCTGCAGACCGAGCAGGAGAAAACTCCAGCCGCTCTCGCATCCGTAGGTGTTAATCCAGCGGATATCAGCCATGTTTTTGTAACCCACCTTCACCCAGACCATTATGAGTACTTCGACCTCTTCCCCAATGCCGTAATGGTGGCAAACCGAAGAGGGTTTCTCGCCGGCCTGCTCGGCATTCGGCGACATGTTATGCAGGCTTTGGCCAACCGCTGGCCCGAAAGCCTGCTGTTGGTTGAGGATGAGGAGGTCGTCCCAGGCATAAGAACTTTTCATTTGGGCTGTCACTCCCCGTGCAGTCAGGGAGTTGCCGTAAGCACCTGCGCGGGCACAGTGGTGCTTGCTGGAGACGTGGCTTATAAATACCGCAACCTGGAGGAGAACATCCCCATTGGATGGGTTGACCCTAATGAGTGGATGCTTGCCGCCGACCGACTGCGCGCCGCAGGTGATATCATACTGCCTGGGCACGACCCGGATATCTTAAGCCGCTACCCAGGCGGTGTTGTTGGCGCACAGCAGTTTTGAGTTTTGGAGGTCGTTCCGTGAACCGCATAAAGATCGATCTTGACAGGCAGAGAGGCCTGATAAACCCACGCATCTATGGAAACTTCATTGAGCACCTCGGCAGCTGCATTTACGGGGGGATTTTCGACGAGGGGAACCCCCGCTCTGACGCCGACGGTTTTCGCCTAGATGTGCTGGAGGCCGTAAAGCGGCTTGCACCAACAGTTCTTCGATACCCTGGGGGCAACTTTGCATCCGGCTACCACTGGATCGACGGCGTTGGCCCGCGCAATTCCCGTCCCAGGCGCATCGAACGCGCGTGGCACACGGTGGAAAGCAACCGGTTCGGCACGGATGAGTTCATAAAATACACGCGGCTTGTGGGAGCAGAACCGTGCATCTGCGTTAACCTTGGCACCGGCACGCTTGACGAAGCCGCAAACTGGGTGGAATACTGCAACAGCGGCCCGGGCACTTATTATGCGGACATGCGCGCCGCCAACGGCCACCCGGAGCCGTACAACGTAAAAATATGGGACCTGGGCAACGAGATGGACGGCGATTGGCAGATAGGCCACAAAACCGCAGAGGAGTACGCCCGCATCGCCCTCGAGTGTGCCAAGCTGATGAAGTGGACAGACAGATCTATTCAGCTTGTTGCCTGCGGCGACTCCACCCCGCTTCCGCACTGGAACCGCATCGTTCTGGAGCATCTTGACGGCTGGGCCGATTATATCTCGGTGCACCTTTATGTGGATAGAGGCAACCGAGATGCGGCTGGATACTTTGTCCACTGTTATAACACCATAGAAAACCGCATCTCCAGAGTGGAGGCGCAAATTGCCGCCGCCGCGATGCGAAAACCGGTGGCTATCAGCTTTGATGAGTGGGGCATTGGGCTTCCGCGCGGCCGCCAGTACACGCTTGCAGACGGGTTGGTGGCGGCGATGTATCTAAACGCGTTTCTTCGCCACCCTAAAACTGTAACGATGGCAAACTACGCTCAGCTCGTGAACGTGATTCCGAACATCACTGCAAGCCGCGACGATATATTCCTGCAGGCAACCTTCTTCCCTATCGAGCTTTACCGCCACCACAGCCGCGGCGCTTCGCTTGACGTGTGGGTCGGTTGTCCAAACCTCGAGTCGGAAGGCAGAACCGCTCCGGTGTTAGACGTAACAGCCGCGTACGACCAGCAGTCGCGCTCAGTTACCGTGAATGTGGTGAATATGCATCCAACCGACGACGTAGAGGCGACCATCGAGTGCCAAACCGGCGGTTTTGCGGGCGTTGCTAATATCTTTGTGATGAACGCCTCCTCTGTGGAAGACAGCAACTCTTTTGAGAACAAAGAGAAGATTCAAGTGAAAGCCCTGCAGGAGGCGGTGAACGGCGACAAAGTTCCCTACCGCTTCCCGGCGCACTCGCTTACAGTGATGAAGATGTTCCTGTACTAACCGAATGCGCTCCTAAGCTTCTCTACAAAGCGCGGAATAGCGCTCATGGGGTCTTCTCGCTCTTCGTACTCGATGGAGATATAGCCCTTGTAGTCGTTCTCGAACATTATCTGAGCTATGCGTGTATAATCCAGCTCTTCTCGGCCGTTTGGCCCCTCAGTGTGGGTTTTTGCGTGGGTGGTTATTGCATAAGGCGCTGTGGCGGCTATCTCTTCGTAGGGGTTTTCGTGATAGTTGCCGAAGTCGAGGTTAGCACCAACCCAATCGCTGGCAACGCTTTTAATGAGGCTGATGGTTTTCTCGGCAGTATCGGTAATGCCGCCGTGGTTTTCAAGGGCCAGCATAACGCCTCTGGCCTGTGCGTACTCTGCGCATTCTTTTAAAGCCTCTATAGTCCACTCCCTTGCTTCCTCTTCGGTGTGACCCTGGGGCACCGGCCCTGCAAACACTCGAAGAACCGGTGATCCCAACGCGGCGGAGATATCGATCCACTGCCGGACGAGAGCAATCTGCTGTTTGCGAACCTCGGGGCTTGGCTGGCAGAAGTTGTTGCCAACAGCTGTACCGGAGATATCCAGCCCCTGCAGAAAAACGAACCGCTTCAGGCGGTGCAAGTATGCCTCGTCGGTTGTGGGGAAGTAGTAAGCCGTTAGTTCCACGCCATCCAGCCCTATATCAGCGCACTTGCGGACGAACTGCTCCAAGGTCATCTGACCGCTCTGCAGATACTGACGGAAAGAGTAAGCACAACAGCTCAGCTTAACAGACATTGCTCTCCTCCTTTATCCCTAGTGCAAACGCAATCTCCTCCAGCACGCCGGGATCGGCTTCCGATCTCAACGCCTGTTCAAGCGCACTCTCGGCAGCCCTGCCGCCTATTCGGCCCAAAGCCCACGCGGCGTGGGCGCGCACAAGCGGCTCTTTATCGTGCAGAGCGCCTACCAAAGCAGACACCGCTTGCGGGTCTTTAGAGTTACCAAGCACCACAGCGGTGTTGCGCAGAAGCCCCCGCCTTTTAGCCCGCCTTACAGGAGAGTTTCGAAACCGCCGGCGAAATCCCTCTTCATCGAGCTTGAGAATGTCTGCAAGCTTTGGAACTGCGGCTTCTTCATTGGGCGGTTCGAACAGCCGGTTTCTGGTACGCAGGGGCCGACGATTGAACGGGCACACCTCCTGACATATATCGCACCCGAAGATCCAGTTTCCGATGAAGGGGCGCAGATCGCGCGGGATAGGCCCCTTCAACTCTATGGTTAGGTAGGAAATACAGCGAGAGGCGTCTAAATCGTGCGGTTCCGAAAGCGCTTTGGTGGGGCACGCATCCAAACAGCGCCGGCAACTGCCGCAGTGATCCGAGGTGGGAGAGTCGGGCGGCAGGTGCACATCGGTTATGATCTCAGCCAGAAACAGCCACGAACCCGCGCGTGGATGTATAAGATTTGTGTTTTTGCCGATCCACCCGATGCCGGCCAGCATAGCGTA
>JBMFPP010000132.1:0-7197 GCA_049969055.1 Armatimonadota bacterium
GCGATGCTTTTGTAGGGGGTATTGGGGGCTACATATGTACTGGGGAACCAAGGTCCGGGAACATCGATCGTGCACTCTTCTGGATCGCCAACCAGCACCGACGGAATTCGAAAGAGAAAGCCCTCCATTTTGTGGGTTTCGCTTGGCTGTTGTGCGCCTGAGGTGCGCGTAAGGCGCGCGAATCGGTGGATGCGGCTTTGGTTCGGGAACAGCATGTAGGTGGTTTCCAGTTCATACTCGTATGATTGTCCGCGTTCCAGCACGCCAAATTTGAAGCGAAGCGAGGCACTTTTGCGGTATGGATCCACACTGCAGGTATATCCGAGCAGTTTTGACCCGTGCTGTTGGACCATCCACCGGCCGTTGATGCGGAAGTCCACATCCGGTTCGGCGGATTTTGGGGATATCAAGCTTCCTTCCACAGTGGTTAGAGTGAGCGACTGCCAAGATCCTTGCGCGCGGTTGAACCGCAGAACCAATTTGGAGTTGCCGAATGCCAAGCTGTTTTCTTCTTCCCAAACATGAATGTCTTGATAGAGGCGGTTCACGGTGGGTCCTCCATTCGTTTGGCTCGATGCGCCGCCGTGGATAAAAACCGCCGCAAAAGCACCTGCGGCTGTTAGAAGTAAAAAGTTCATCGCTTGCCGATTACTCTAAAAGCGGTGTGCTTGGACTTTCACAAGTTGTTTTCGGAGTCGGGGGCTTTTGGACCTTTGCTCGGTTGTATTGCCTCTGTTTGTCTGTTTGGATGTACAGCTCACTCCTAACCCGTCCTGGTTTCGAGGTTAACGGGCACCCCAACTCCTTGCGGCAGTGGGAGGGAAACCAAAGGCTTCTTCTTCCCGCGGTAGGAGAGGAGCCGTATTTAAATGGAGGCCCGGGGAGGGGCACTTTCCCCGGGCCTTTGCTCTGGCGTGTTTTGGTTGTCGGACGGTTTACTGGACCCTCAGGGACAATAAAAGGGTGCCCTCCACATTGCTTCTGAGCCAGAACGCCGCCCAAGCGGGTACGCTCTGAACCGTTTGCCCAGGTGCCGGCGGAGAAATCTTTACGTAACCCCTGTCGGGCGAGTAGATCCAGCAGGAGTTTCGAACCCAGCCTGTGAACGCTGCGGCGTCAAACCTCCGGGTTTCTCCACCGCTGGTGATGCTGAACCGCGTTAGGTCCCAAGGCAGTGGAACAAGGTATGGGTTGGCTATCAGGTTCCAGCCGGGTTTTATGGGGACCGCAAACGGCGCCTGCGGGTCTGCAATTTGCCCAATGCGCGTTACTTTGTACTTCTCCGGATCCTTTACGTATATCCAGTACCCTTGTCCGCCTTTCATCGGCGGGTCTTGTACATACTGATTCGCGCTTGGGTCGTACCAAAACACGGTGGCTCCGGCTTCTTCGCCTCCAGAGAACACCTCGCTGGCCTTGGATTCACCGAAATCCATTGGGAAGCCCACAAGGTTCCATCCGGGTTTCAGATCCGGCTGTGGCAAAAGCACCAGGTCGACCTTTACGTTCTTGCCTCCCAGGTAAGGCACCAGCCGCGAGATGGGAATGTATCCCTCGGCGGATATCGATACCGAGTAAGCACCCTCCAGCAGATTGGGGAAGCTGTAGGTGTTATCGGTTATCGTGGGCTTGTTTTCCAGAACTTTGTCGCCCTGCATGAGCTGGAGAGTGAACTCCGGCAGTGGCTTGCCGTCGGCGGTGAAGATGGTTCCGGAGATGGAGCCTTGGCCGTAATCAAACCGTATATCGAAGCCCATTTCCTGCCCAGGATCGGTGAAGTTCTCAACCACCAAGTAGCTGTCTTTGCCGCTGTAGTTTATGCTTCCGGGTGTGGTCCTAGGGCCGAACACTTTCTTGGGGCTTTTGGAGCTGAACGGGTCCGTGGAATCGCCGAAGTTGCTGAGCGGATGCCCTATGGGGAAGTAAAGGTTGAAGTTGCCGTCGGCCTCTTCTACAGCGATGAGTGGGTGGCCTCTATCGTCGTTGCTTCCCCGAGTTTCGTCAACGTGGTAGATAAGCACGCCGGAGCCGGGGAGGTACTGGTCAAAGTTGGAAGGATCTGCCCATCGGGTTTCGATAAGCCAGTACTCCAGGGGGTTCATGGGGTTTGCAGGCACCTTAATCACCTGTGGAGTTGTTTCCACGGCCGGCAGTTTGATGTTGGGACTGTTTGTTGTTACCACGGTGGGCTCTAGCCATCCAAGCTTCATCTTGCACCATGCATCCAGGTGTGATGGTCTGGTGCCTACGAGGCGCAACTGCTTGGGATCGTTGGGCAGGTTGGAACCGGCCGCCATGAGAGACCAAAATCCCAGTCCGGCCGACGAATTGGCGGTGCCGTAAAGATCCGGAAGGCCGAGGATGTGCCCAACTTCGTGCACATATATTCCGATGTTGCTGTCTTCGGCTACGATAGCATAGTTGGTGAACGCAACGCCGTTTTTGACTACAGGTGGATTTATTTCGGCATGGTGCGACCATATCTGGGACGGGTCCGTGGTGCCTTCGGAGCCGCCGCCGGCGTGCACAACTATCAGCATATCCACTTTGCCGTCGCCGTCGCGGTCGTACTTGGTTGGGTCCAGGTTGGGGTTTGCTTTGAAGGCCGCTTCAATAGCATCGATTACAAGCTGTTTCGCACTGTGCGGAGGATCTCCAAGGCCGAATTGGTTGTTGGCATAGTACCCATAATCCCGCTTCATGCGCAGCCAGCCGGTGCGGCTTTTGGGATCGCCAACAACGTCGCCTTGGATATCCAACTTTCCGTAGGAGTTTTCCAAGTAGTAGTCTCTGAAGCTTCCGGTTGGGAATGTTTTCACGGAAAACAGTTTTTCGTTTACTGCGCTTACGGAAGTGGTTGCGATTGTGTCTGGAAAATCTGCCAGCAGAACAAGCGCACGTATAACACCAAGCGCGGGTTTGATTTGCAAAGCCTGCTGGACCTTCAGCTTTGGCGACTCCTGGCGCATTCGCTTTAGCAATTTGGCCTGCAGGCTGTCGCGCAGTTCGTAAGCTTGGGGTGAAAAAGCGGCTTTACCTGTGGGCGGCACTATGCAGACCGGGACCGACATGGATGCCAGAGCTGGTGCCGCAACCCACAATACGGCAAAAACACAAATTAAAACCCGCCGAATATTCATAAAATCTGTTTCTCCTGGGAGAAAACTATTTAGGACAAGTCTGCCGATACATTCTAACACGCAGGTATATGCGAGTCAAACTGAAGTTTTTCTGACATTGCCTTTGCTCAAGGCGCCAGATAGCTGTCGAAGAGGTCTTTAACGGCGTTTTTGACAGCGGCTTCCATCAAACTTTTGGGAACAGCGCCCAGCTTTCCGCCGAGCTTTTCGGTATGCGAGCGGCCTTCCCAGAGGAGGCGGCCTTCTTCGGTGTTGTAAAGGCGTGCCCGCAGTGAAAGCTCTACGCGCTTGCGAGGGCCGTCGAAAGGCCCCGTCCACAGATATCCCAGCAAACTCTCGCCGCTTTTAGACTGCCAGCTTTCCACATTAAGTATCACTATGTCCTGTGCGTCGAGGGTTTGTCCCAACTCTCTAAGGAGCTGTGGAGTGAATTCACTAGAGGGATACAACCTGCGCTCCTGCAGCACCCTATCCACCTTGGCATCCGGTACTAGGCGGCATCCGTGGTCTGCAAGGAGCTTTTCGGTTTCGCGGCGTATAGCAGAGCCTACCTCGTTCGGAGCCGCGCCTATATCCACTGGAAGCACTGCCACTGTTCTGGGGCGGTAAGAGTACGAAGCGTAGAGTTGGGCGCGTCTATCTTTCTTATTGAACCTCAGAACCCCAACAGGGCTGATTGTATACTCTCCTGGCTGTGGCTCTCTCTCCACTCGCCTGAAAACAGCAGGGGTTTTTCCTCTCTTTTCGATGCGTTCGCTTCCAGGGACCATCAGCACGCCGTATTTGAGGCGGGCAGTGCAGTCTTTATCAAGGGTAAGCTTTTCGTTCTCCACGGAGACTGCTTGGTGGTCGGCCGAGCGCTCTTCTGGAAGGCAGATTGAAGCGCCTGAGGAGATCAAGCAGGCGCACAAAATCAACACGACTGCTGTATGCATTTGGGGCCTGCAAACTGCCTTAGATAGAGATTTAGAACTCTTTAAGCGTCGGCAGATAAAGGCGCCAAGCTTCATTGCGTTTCCCATCGAGGTATTTAACCAAGCTAATGAATGGGATGTACTTTGGCTTTTTGGGCTCTCTGCGAAGGCGCATACCGGCCTGCTGAAGCGTTTTATCTCCTTTTTTGGTGTTGCATTTACGGCACGAGCACACCAAATTCTCCCAAGTGGTTCGCCCGCCCAAACGCTTCGGCACCACGTGGTCCACGGTGAGATCGGGGCCGGTGTATCCGCAGTACTGACAGGTGTAGCCATCTCTGGCGAGGATACTGCGCCGCGAGAGGCGCAACTGCGGCATCGGCCTTCTGACGTAGTTCCTCAGCCGAACCACAGAAGGAGAGATTATGCTGCCGCTTGGGGTGTGAATGATCCGGCCGTCCTCGTGCACAACATCGGCTTTGCCGAGGTATATGAGGCCAAGGGCACGGCGGAGGTTGCAAACATTCAGCGGTTCGTAATCGCTGTTTAGAACTAATACCTCTCCTTCCATCGGTTTAGCAGTTCTCCTCTTTATGGCCGCTTGGGAGTTGGGGTTTCTAGGTGAACAGACTGGAAAGCGCAAAGAAAAAGGCCCGCCGCAGATTACCTGGCGACGGGCGTGCGAACAGGAAATATCATGAAGACATGCTTCCGGTAACTGAAGCCATCGCTCAGATTGCGGCAATCCAGACGGTGCACCTGAAACGCGCCAGCTATAACAATTTTGCTCGTGATAGACACAGTTTTATTTACCCCCAAGCTCCGCAATCATTTTATCAACAGCGATGTTTCTTGTCAAATGACTGCATTGCTTCAATAAAAATCAGAGTGAAATCAGCGTTGGCGGGCTCCCTCTTATTCTTCCGCATCCTGCTTGTTTCCAGAGGGCTCAGGCACGAGAGTGGAAATCCTACCTTCATTACCCAACTATCCTCTTGGCCGCTTGCCCTCATCTCTCAATGTTTGCAAACAGTGTTGCGCAGGGAAACGGCGTGGTTCTCGTCGAAAAATCCAAAATGTCGGGGTTATGCGGCCATGGTACAGATAAAGCTCCTGGATGTTACAGTAGGTTACAACTCTTCAACGGTTCTTGAAGGCATTACGCTTTCGGTGGAGCGCGGGGAGTTTGTGGCACTGCTTGGACCAAACGGCTCCGGCAAAACCACCCTTCTGCGTGTTTTAAGCAGGGTTCTTCATCCGCGGCACGGCACGGTTTTCCTTGAAAGTACGGATCTGCGCAGGGTCCCCATAAAAACCCTTGCCCAAAAGATGGCCGTGGTATCCCAAACCGCGGCTGTTGGATTCGATTTCACCGTGGAGGAGATCGTGCTCATGGGCAGATCTCCGCATCAAAGCCGATTCGGCATCGACACTGCCCACGACCGCGAAATTGCGGCGAGGGCCATGGCGCGCACACGGACTCTGCACCTGGCGCGCAGATCGGCGGCCTCACTGTCGGACGGCGAGTTCCAAAGGGTGATGCTGGCCAAAGCCCTTGCCCAGCAGCCGGAGATCCTGCTTTTGGATGAGCCCACATCACACTTGGATATGAACTTCCAGATCGAGATGCTGGAGCTCATCCGGACGCTTAACCGCCAAGAGGGCATAACCGTCATAGCCGTACTGCACGACTTGAACCTGGCTTCCTCTTACTGTGAACGCATTATCCTTCTTAAAGACCGCAAAATTTATGCGGTTGGAACGCCGGAGGAGGTGTTTACAGAAGCCATCATATCTGAGGTTTACGAAGCGGAAGTGCTGGTACGACCGCATCCAATCACCGGGCGGCCTCACATCATTCCGGTGCCGGGTCCACCGCCGATGTCGGAAACCGCTGCCGGCAGGGTGGAGCACGTTGTATGCGGAGGTGGAAGCGGGGTTTCGGTTCTAAGAGCGCTGGTGAGAGCCGGATTCCGCGTTACTGCGGGCGCTTTGAACTACGGAGATTCCGACCATTCTGCGGCTCAGGCGCTGGGAATTCCGGCGGCTGAGGAGGCTCCTTTCTGTCCAATTTCTGACGAGGCGCACGAGCAACACAGAAAGCTTGCTTTGGCGTCGGACGTCGTGGTTCTGTGCGATGTGCCGTTCGGCCAAGGCAACGTGAGGAACTTGGAAGTGGTGCGGGAAGCTCAAAACGCCGGCAAGCCCATTGTGCTTTTACAGCGGCGAAGCATTCAGGAAAGAGATTTCACCGGCGGCTGTGCCGCCAAACTTTACTCTGAGATAGCGGCAAACGGCGCTTCTGTGGTGGCCAACGTGGAAGATCTGCTGAAAGAACTGCGGCGCTTGTTGTAATTTGCCCACTACTGGTAAGGTTCATCTGTTTGGCGCTTTCTCATTTTGCTGTTCTCTGAACGAGCAGTAAAGCGGCATCATCGCGCAGATAACCGCCGGCGTGCTCTTGGGCACGTTGAATAAGCTTATCCAGCACTGAAGATGGGTCTTCGTTGGCGCTTACAATGCAGGCCACCTCATCAACGCCCAGTATTGGTCCGCCAGGTCTGTGCGCATCTGTAACGCCGTCTGTGTACAGCAGTAGGCGCGCATCTTCAGGCACAACCACTTCCTGAGTGGCGAAAACAGCGTCTTCAAAACTGCCGAGGGTTGGCCCTGTTGAGTGAAGCAGATATTTAAGGCCGTCGGAGGTTACAACCAGAGGGGGTTCGTGGCCGGCGTTGGCGTAGCGAAGCCTTCCGGTATCCGGCTCAAAGATGCCGTAGAACAAAGTTATAAAGGCGTGCTCCTCGCCGTAGGCGTCTAAGAAGGCGCTGTTCACGGCGGCCAGGATATCGCTTGGCTTTTGGAAAACCCTGCTGTAGGCTCTTAAACTGTACTTAACCAAAGCGGTTCTTACTGCGGCTTCAACTCCTTTGCCGGCAACATCGCCCATCGCTATGCCGTACTTCCCGCCGGATATGGAAAAAACGTCGTAGAAATCCCCTCCAACAAGCACACTGCTGTGCGCTGGTTGGTAACGTCCCTCGGCAATAAACCCGTGCAGTTCTCTGCTTCTGGGCAGGTTGGGAAGAAACGCTTTCTGCAGGGTTGCGGAGACGTACCTTTCCTGGTTGAAAGCCTGCTGA
>JBMFPP010000133.1:0-7160 GCA_049969055.1 Armatimonadota bacterium
GCCAACGCTGAAGATGATTTAACAGAGCTGTCTCCGGTAACCGACGCTGACTGTGATGACGAGGTAGACTCCATCACCAAAACCGTTACAATGTCTCCGACGGCCCTGGCCCGGCGGTCGGCAAAAAGCGATTTAGACGATTCCGACCAGAGCGAGTCTGCCCAGCACTTGAACGCGGCCGCAAACAAGATGCAAATCAGAAGAAAAGCAGTTCGCTTCATTCCACTTTCACCTCCACCAAGCCCTGGCTTTTCACAATTCCAACCACTTCGCGGTTCCTATCGAGCCTTACGCGCACCGCTTGGTCCAGAGCGCCGTCCTCCAGTGCGGTTCCCTTCACGGAAACCCTAACGTTTTTGTAAAGGCAAACAACCTCCACCGGACTTCTAGGGTTGACAAGCGGCACCGGCTCTAACATGCTGTGGGTGATCACATCACCCTGCTTGGCAGCGGATTTCAATCTCATTCCCGCCGCGTCTTCGGGCTTCAGGCACACGTCTTTGGGAATGTTGGCGCCTTTTCTTTTCTCCAAGCGCACCGAGTCCGGCTGGATCACCTGGCCTCTGTCCATATCGCGGGCGGCCACCAGCACCGGTGTGCGAAGTTCAACCTCGTACGGAATTTGAATGCTGGCGCACGGTTTGCCGTTTACCTGAACCTGCACTCTAACGACGGCCCCGTTGCCCCCCAGCGTTGAAGCGGCGCAGATGTAAACCTCGCCCGGAGGGGCCGTTACGCTTGCAGGAACTTGTTTGGGTCGAATATCGGCATCCAGCCCCAATTCCTGCAGTTTGCGTTTAAGCTCTTCTTCCGCAGCCTGGAGTATGGCCTCTTTGGTTACGGTTTGGCTTTCACCAACGACGCGCGTTTTGGGTGCTCCGCCGATCTGAACGCTGGTTGGGTCCAAATTCTCGCGGCGCATGGCCACTATCAGCGAGGAAGCGGGCAAAATACGTGAGAACCCCGGGAGAGGTGCCCTGCCCAAATCAAGTGTCGAAAGCGCCTGCGCAAAGGCCAAATCGGTGGAGCGGATTTCAGCAACATCTGCAAGAAGGATCTGCGGCCCGCGCACAACAGCCTCTTCGCGGAAGACCACTTCCGCTTTTGGAGTCACAGCCGTAAGCAGGCTTATAAGAAGAACCAGAAGCACCATATCATCACCCCTCGCATCGAGCAGGATGGGTTACTACCGTCTCAGGTTGCTTGCGATATTGAGCATTTCATCTGCCGCCTGGATGGTTTTGGAGTTGATCTCATAGGCACGTTGGGCGGTGATGAGGTTTACCATCTCCTCAACTACTTTCACGTTGGACATCTCTATAAAGCCCTGGCCGATCGTTCCAAAGCCGGCCATACCCGGCGTTCCCGAAACAGCTTCTCCGGAAGCCGCTGTAGGGCGGAATAGGTTCCTTCCAATTGCGGCCAGACCCGAGGGGTTGACAAAGCGCACTATCTCAATCTTTCCGACCTCCTGCGGCTCATCCTGGCCGGGCATTGTGACCGTCACCGTGCCGTCTGCTCCGACGGATATGGATGTGGCCTCTTGGGGGATTACAATTTCCGGCTGTATTGGAAAGCCGTCGGAGGTTACTATGCGACCCTGGCTGTCCAGCTTGAAAGAACCGTCTCGGGTGTATGCGGGGCGGCCGTCGGCGGCCAGCACGCTGAAAAAGCCGGGACCCTCTATAACAAGATCCAGCGGATTTTCCGTATGCTGAAAGTCGCCCTGAGTGAAGAGCTTCTGAACCGCGGCCGCACGGGTGCCCAAACCCACCTGTATGCCGCTCGGCACTTGGGCGCCTGTTGCCACTGCGGTTCCGGCTTCGCGCACCGTTTGGTAAAGCAAATCTTGGAAGTCCGACCGACTGCGCTTAAAGCCGGCTGTGTTCACATTAGCGAGGTTGTTGGATACAACATCTAAATTCAGCTGTTGGGCCATCATGCCTGTGGCCGCAGTGTAAAGTGCTCTGATCATCGGTTTGCCTCCAAGCCTAGTTTAGCGGTTGGTGAAGAATTGTTGTTAATATCCGGGGATTCGCTATACGCGACCAATGTCGGAAGAGGCGCGCTGTAGAATATCATCGAAAGCCTGAATGACCTTGTGGCCGGCTTCGTAAGCTCTCTGCGCGCGTATAAGGTTGACCATTTCGGTTATCACATTTGTGTTGGATTCCTCTAAGAAACCTTGAAGAACCCGGGGAGCGTTTTGGTTGGTGTCCGGTTGTTCCGAGGCAGAAAGCAGTCCCGCTCCTACTTTGGTGAACTGAGCTGTCGGTCGGAAAACAGCGATTAGAAGCTTGCCAACCGCGGTGCCGTCAACAGTGATACTGCCGCTTTCATCGACCTTCACACTTGTCCCAGCTATCACAATAGGGCCTCTGTCTGTGAGCACCGGATATCCGTCTTGGGTGATCAACTGGCCGTTTGCATCCCGTGTAAAGCATCCCGCTCTTGTGTAAAGAACCCCGTTTGGGGTCTGCACCGCGAAGAACCCGGGGCCGTCCAGCGCAAAGTCCAAAGGGTTGTCGGTTTGACGCAGAGGCCCGGGAGATAGATCTACTGCAGCACGCGCAACAAGTTCGTAGGGTAAAGAGGCTGGCTGCGCCCCGGCTGTTTGCACGCGGGATGGCACAATTATTTCGAAACAAGGTATATCCCTTCGGTAGCCTGACGCAGCCCCGTTTGCCAAGTTGTTGGCGGTGAGGTCAAGAAAATGCTCCCTGACCCTCATTCCCGCCGCCGCATGGTATACGCCGCTGAACATAGCTAAGCCTCATCCGTTTATTCGACAAAGGCGCGGCAGGCTTAAGAGGGCGAAAGCAGTATCGGGAATAATGCTTTTCAAAAGAGGCGCTTGAGAAGATACGCACTTCCCTTGCCATAGCCCTTCTTCCACAGCTTCACGTAGGCAAGGGGAAGCTGGAGCCCTCTTCTCCCTCTGGAGGGAGAAGAGGGGCGGAAGATGATGGCAAACTCCAGAAAAACCGGAGACACAAAGGGGGTCATTGTGAGAAGGAGCGTGGGCTACAAAGTTGCTATATCCCTTGTGCGGACTAACTGCCGAACAACTTCCGGCGGAATTGCAGGGCCTACAGTGCCTTTTGGGAATAGAGCTTTTCTGTACTCTTGGGGGATTTCCCATTCCACAGCCCAGGGTGTTGCCGGGTTGGCAGATATGGCTCGCTCCAGCCAATGGGCAGTGAGGTCGGCGCAGTGGGTTATAATAAGCAGTTGCCTGTGTTCCATCGGCAGTTCATCTGGTGGTTTAAGGTGGCAGAGGCCGTGGTAGCCAATTACATGCTCCAATTCCTCAGCTAGGTTCCATTTTCGGGCCAGTATGGCGCCTATTATGCAGTGATTAGCTCCGAGGCGCGTTTCTTCTGCAGCCAAGCGGTCGACGCCGTCTTCCTCGGGAAGATTTTGTTCTAGATATTGAAAATCCTGCATAGACAAATGAGCGATAGCAATGCGGCCAACGTCGTGCAGAAGAGCAGCGGTGGATGCAGTTGCCCTTATAGATGGGTTTGTGCACTGCGCCAAATGAAATGCGGCCACCGAGGATACGTAAGCGTGCTGCCAGAGCACATCCCCCAACGACCCCAATGTTCCCTTGAAGGCGCGGCACACGTAGGCACGCATTGCGAGGTTTTTTACTTCCAAATATCCCAAAAGGCTGATGGCGCGGCCCAACTCAGCAACTTTAACCCTCAATCCAAACGCGGGAGAGTTCACCACACGCAGGATAGTTGCCGCCAGCACTGGATCCGTTCCAACAATCTTCACAGCTTTTTCCAGGGGGAAGTCTGGATCTGCAAGCGCCGCGGCGAATTGGAAGCAAACTGGCGAAAGCTGCCCCACAGCATCCAGTCGCTTCGAGACAACTGCTATGGTTTCCTGAGTTACGTAAGGCGTAACCCCAGGCATAAATCGTCTTTCAGTAACCAGCATAGATTACCTCCGTACAGCGGTGAGGTCCATTTCAAGATAGGCACTCCAAAACAGCGGCCGGAATTTGGTGCAGGGGCACCACTCTTTCGGCGGCGCCAAGTTTTACCGCCTCCTTCGGCATACCGTACACGATGCAAGTGGACTCATCCTCGGCGATGGTTCTGGCACCGTTCTGCCTCATTGCCAGCAGGCCCTGCGCGCCGTCGGCTCCCATCCCGGTCATGAGAACGCCCACTGCATTTGGACCGGCAGTATGGGCCACCGAATTGAACAAAACATCAACGCTCGGCCTTTGGAAGTGAACCGGAGGACCGTCTTTTACCCTAACATAGTATCTTGCACCGCTTTTCTGCAGAACCAGATGCTTATTTCCGGGAGCTATCAATGCAACACCCGGCACCACGGGATCGTCGTCTTTAGCTTCTCGGACCTCCATTTGGCATACGTTGTTCAGTCTTTCCGCAAAAGCGGCGGTGAAGTTTTCCGGCATGTGCTGTACGATCACAGTGCCGGGGGTATTTGAGGGAAGCTGCTTAAGAACGGCTTCAATGGCTTTAGTGCCGCCGGTGGATGCGCCCATGGCAAGGACTTTGTGGGTGGTCTGGAGGCGGAAGTTTTCTTTTTGCTCCTTGGGAACAGATGCGGGTTCTTGTTTGCCCTGAGTCGTCGGAAGGATGCGGGCTGAAGCGGCCGCTCTTATGGCGCGCACCAATTGGCGCGATACATCCGGAACCGTGTAGCTGGATCCGGGTTTTGGTATAACCTCCACGGCGCCAAGTTCCAAAGCCATCAGCGCGTTCCTGCTGTTCGCGGGTGCCTGGGAACTAACAACCACCACCGGCAGTGGATGATGCTTCATGAGTTTTGCCAGGAAGGAGAGGCCGTCCATTCGCGGCATTTCCAAGTCCAGTGTGACGACATCGGGTTTCGTTCGAACAATCTTTTCCCGGGCGACGTAAGGATCTACAGCCGTCCCGACCACCTCGATATCGTGGAATTTGGAAAGCTCTTCTGATAAGACTTTGCGCACCAAAGCCGAATCATCAACGATTAAAACCCGGATCATTGCAGTCTCTCCAATACTTATGCGGCTAATTCTCCAGAAAAAGCTGAACTTCCACCCTCCCGCCTTCCAATCCGAGGCAAACGGAGGCTGTTGGTTTCTCTGTTTCGACTTCCGAAAAAGGTTCCCCGGGTTCCAAAACCAAAGGCGCCTGTATGTGAAACGACAAGCGGCTCCCAGCGATGCGCGGCAGTGCGTTTCCGCAGATCATGTTGGCAACCTCTCTAAAGGCGTCTTTCTGGGTTTCCAAATTTGTGCATTCTTCACTGCCCAACATGTTGGCGGCAAGTGCAGGAAGCAAACTGCCGTAGCAGTTTATTACCAAGCGGCCTTTTAAAGGCCCGTCGAACCGCACCACGGCAGACGCTTCCGGCGGCGCGGAAAGGTGCTCGGGTTCAAGCTGTTCCTCGGGAAACAAAAAGGCCGCTTCCTCAAAAGTCCGCGCCGTCGCCTTGAACAGCTCTTGTTCGACAAGAGTCATGGCCAACCCCCACAATATCCTCTATGACATGCTTAAGCGTTTCCGGTGTAAAAGGTTTTTGGATAAACAACACGCCCTGACTGCGGAGATTTTCAACGCGCTCTATGCTTCCTTCGCTGGACACAACAACAATCGGCAGGTTGGCTGTGTCCGAACGCTCTCTAACCCGCGCTATCATCTGTTCACCGTTCATAACCGGCATGTGTATGTCCACCAGCGCGAGGTCTATCCAGCATTTGTCCAGCACATCAAGCGCTTCGACGCCGTTGGATGCCTCGTATATCTCTCCCACCGGCAGTCCCGACAGCCTGAGCGTCCGCGCTACCACGGCGCGCATTACCGCGCTGTCGTCAACGATAAGCACGTTAAGAGACATACCCATTACCACCGTTTCTGCGTTCCAAAAGTATAAAGAATTCACTTATAGGGTTTTCACCAAGCCGTTGCTCCTAACTGTAACGATCCCGGTGCCAATCTCCAAGCTCATTGTGCGGGATTCTGCACCGCCAACATCGCAGGCTTCTATTAGGACGCCGTTTTTCCACAGAAGCTTCCTAAGCATTATTATGTTCCGCTTTCCGATCTGGAAAATATCGTCTTCTTCAGAACCGTAGGAGGTGGCCCCGCCGGCCACCTTCACCACGATCCGCTGTTTTTTGGCGCCAGCTTTGTAACATTCCAGGAACAGCCTGGGCACCCCCGTATCCACAAACATATATGGATTTTCCTTTGCCCGCTCCGGGTCCACGGTGGAAAGCGGAAGCATAACATGCAGTAAGCCCCCAACCCGAGCTATCGGATCATAAACGGCTATTCCCAAACAGCTACCAAGAGCATGCGTTATAAGAATATCACTACCATTGCCGGACACTTTCATGTCGGCTATACCAACTACGTGTATCATGTTTTACCGCTTAAGCTTGCTTAACATAAACCGCCGGCCGCAGGTATTTGAACGGATGCGAAGCCGCGGCCAAGCTTTCGGAGTGACCCACAAAAAGGTAACCGCCGGGTTTTAGGATCTCCCAAAAGCGGTTTACCAGCTCGCGCTGGGTGTCTTTGTCGAAATAAATCATAACGTTGCGGCAGAAGATCATATCGAAGCCGCCTCTCATAGGCCAATGATCCATCAGATTCAATCTGGCTATTCGCACCAAAGAAGTAACCCTTTCAGTAAGCTGATATGTGCGCGGCGGCTTGGGGTTGGTGCAGGTAAAGTACTTCTGAAGCATCTGCGGCGGGACGCCGTCCAGCTCGTACTGCTGATATACGGCCGACCTGGCTTTCGACAAAACACGCTCCGAAATATCTGTGGCCAGAATGCGCACCCCTTTTATCTCTTCATCTGTTAATTCGTCCAAAAACAGCATGGCTATAGAGTAAGGCTCTTCTCCTGACGAACAGCCGGCGCTCCATATCCGAATTTCCTTGCCCCGCAGTTTGGGAATTACTTCACTGCGGAGGAACTCGAAGTGCTGAGGCTCTCGAAAGAAGTTGGTTTTGTTGGTGGTCAGCACCTCCACCATTGCGGCTAGCTCTTCTTTTTTGCGCTTTATGTAGCTCAGGTATTCCGAGAAGCTGTTTATGTTAAGCGCGCGCAGTCGCTTGGCGAGGCGTGCTTTTACCAGTTCCTCTTTGCCCTGGTGAAGATTAATGCCGCTCACCCTG
>JBMFPP010000134.1:0-7131 GCA_049969055.1 Armatimonadota bacterium
CGAGGGGTTGACGTTCCGCGAGATAGGCGATGTGCTTTCTATTTCGGAGTCCCGGGCCTACCAACTGCATCACCAGGCAACGGTGCGGCTTAGAGCTTACCTTGAGGACCAGGCCACGCTCTTCGAAGCGCCGGAAACGCCGGAAACTGCAAATTGAGGTTGTCTAAACCCGGCACAGGAGGGTCTTGCATGCTTAGAAACACAGCGTCGGCCGCCTTCGTTGCGGCGTTATTGCTAGCTCTGTCCGGCTGTTCAACAGCGCCCAGGGATGTGGCCACCGTCAACGGAGAGCCGATAAGCTTTTTGGACTACTGCGCGCTTCTGCAGATACAGCGTGGAAGCCAAGGTATGCCGATCGGAGAAGCTGTTCTGAACGACCTTATAAGGCAGAAGCTGATCGTTCAGGAGGCAAGGCGGCTTAAAGTCTACCCCACCAGCGAGCAAATCGTTTCCGAAATGCAGGCCGCTTTGGCATCTGGAGCCGCCGTCACCGCGTTCCGCGGACTTACAGAGGTGCAGATAAGGGATCTTTTCATTATTCCGGAGCTTGCTTATAGAAACCTGGTCCTCCGCCAGGCCAAGCTAGCGGTTAAAAACTGGGATCAGGAGCTTCGGCGCTTCTTCGAGACCAACCGCAGACAGTTTGACCTTCCGGAAAGAGCAAGGATTCTGCTTATTGCTGTGCCTGACGAAAAAGATGCCCGAGATGCGCTTCAATTGAGCCGCTCTCAGTCTCCGGAAGCTGTGGTGTCCACCGTCATGAGCCCCGATTCCCCCTTCACCAGACCGATGCTTATAGCGCGCGGCGGCACTCCTCCACAGCTTCAGCCGGTCGCGGATGCCGTATTCAAAACGCCAGCAGGTAGCTGGACGCCTATTGTGCGTTTGGACAAACCTGTTAACCTCACCCAAACAACTAAGGCTCAGTTCTTTCTTGCTTACGTGCTGGAGAGACTGCCTTCTGTGCCCGCAGACCTTGCGAATCCGGAAACGCGCAGTCAGGTTGAAATGGCCCTTGCTTCCTCCAAAGTCCCCAGAAACTACATAGACGAGATGCTGCAGAGGAAACTGCGAAACGTTGAAGTTCACGTTGTTCCAGAATCTTTGAAAAGCGTGGAAATGGCCTATGTCAGCCAATCACCTGTGCCGCACCAACACTGAAAGCTTCACACTACTGCGAACGGGGTTTGGAGAGTGAAGATTATAGGATTAGGACCCGGCGGGCGTGCTGGGCTGTCGCTTGGAGCGTTTGAGGCTCTTCGCGAGCATTCCGGGGAATCCACTCTTTTCCTGCGCACTGTTCATCATCCAACCGCGGATGTGCTGAGGGACGAGGGAATTCGCTTCTCGAGCTTCGACCACGTATATGACTCCGCCGGTTCCATTCAGGAGGTGTACCGGACTATTGCCGATGCACTGCTTGAGCGCGCCCGCAAAGGGGACAAAATCGCTTACGCTGTGCCGGGACACCCGCTTGTTGCCGAGAAGTCTGTGGAGCTGATTCTGCAGGGTGCCGCCGCAGAGGGGATTCCTGTGGATATAGTGCCATCTCCGAGCTTTGTGGATGCCTGCCTAGAGGCGCTGAAAATCCCGCTGGACGTCGGTTTGCAGCTTGTGGATGCGCAGTCCGATCCTTTTCCCATTCCCAAGCCGCACCTGCCGGCCTTGATATTCCAGGTTGATGACCGCGATGTTGCCTCACGGGTGAAATTGGCGCTTCTGGATATCTACCCTGAGAATGCCGGGGCATTCGTGGTTAAAGCCGCCGGCGTGCCTCAGCTTGAGAATGTGGTTTCTTTGCCGCTCTACAAACTGGACAGGATTGAATACGACCACTTGTGCTCAATTTACGTTCCCTCGATTCCACAGGAAAAGCGCCGCGCAGACTGGGAGGATTTCGTGGAGGTTGTTCGGCGGCTTCGGGCGCCTGATGGATGTCCGTGGGACCGCGAGCAGACGCACAAAACCCTCCGCAAGTATTTGCTCGAAGAAACTTATGAGGCTGTTGAAGCTATTGACCAAGACGATATGGAGCGTCTGTGCGAAGAACTGGGTGATGTTTTACTGCAGGTTGCCCTCCACAGCCAAATGGCATCCGAAATTGGCGTTTTCGACATCCGCGACGTTATAGAGCACATCACTAAAAAGCTGATCCGGCGCCATCCGCACGTGTTTGGCGGCGTTCCTGTAACCGGCGCCGAGGAGGTTTTGGAGAATTGGGAGCGTATTAAGGCTTCGGAGAGCAGTTCTTCGACACGCAGGTCTGTGCTGGACGGCGTGCCCAAAGATCTTCCGGCGCTGATGAAAGCGCTGGAGGTTTCCAAACGAGTCGTGAAAGTTGGGTTTGAATGGGAACGGCTTGAGGACCTATGGGAGAAGCTCCATGAGGAGCTTGGTGAGCTTAAGCAAGCTGTTGATACCGGAGAAACAGAACGCATCCACTCCGAGGTGGGAGATCTCATATTCACCATAGTTAATGTGGCTAGGTGGTTGAAGGTAGACCCGGAAGAGGCTCTTCGGGTTATGGTAGATAGATTCATCGTGCGCTTCCGGTATGTTGAAGATCAGCTTTCAAAGCAAGGCCGCCGCGTTGAAGACGCCAGCCTTTCCGAGCTGGACGCACTTTGGAACGAGGCCAAAAAGGCCTTGCCCTGACACTGCGTAATAAGCCCCCGTTTTTCTGAACATGACTCCCAAAAGCTTCCCTCGAAGGCTCAATGCGCCGCAGGTCATCGCCTTGGGCTTCCTCGGCATGATCCTCACCGGCGGCTTAATGCTTTCACTGCCTGTTTCGTGCAGGTCTGGGCGGGTGGGATTTTTGGATGCGCTGTTCACTGCTACGTCGGCCACGTGCGTCACCGGGCTTGTAACAGTGGATACAGGCACCACGTATTCCACTTTTGGTCAGGTGGTTATTTTGCTCCTCATACAGCTGGGTGGTTTGGGGTACATGACCTCGTCCACTCTTATTCTTCTGCTGGCTCGGCGCACGGTTACCCTTAGGGGGCGCGTACTGCTGAAGGAGGCGCACGGTCAGTATTCACTGCAAGGCGTGGTGAGGCTCACCAGGTATGCGCTCATCTTCACGTTTTCCGTCGAGGCTGTTGGGGCTCTTCTTCTGGCGCTCAGATTCGCCTTTGTTCCGGAGATCGGCCCGCGGAAGGCGGTTTTCCTTGGCTTGTTTCACTCGGTGTCAGCTTTTTGTAACTCGGGCTTCGATCTGCTGGGCCCGATCTACGGCCCTTTTTCTTCCTTTGTACATTTTGTAGGTGATCTGCCTGTCAATCTTACGCTTGCCATCCTGATTATAGCCGGCGGGATAGGCTTTCCAGTGGCTATGGATCTCACCAACCTTAAAAAGCACAGGCTCCTTTTGCACACCAAGGTGGTTTTGATAACCACATCGCTGCTGTTGGTGCTGGGGACGGCGGTCATAGCCGCGGCCGAGTGGACAAATCCCGGCACTTTGGGACATCACCCATGGCAGATAAAGCTCTTGGCCTCCTTTTTCCAATCCGTCACCCCCCGTACTGCAGGGTACAGCACCATCCCCATTTCCGAGCTCCATGGTCCCACGATGTTCTTTATCGGCCTGCTGATGTTCATAGGGGCCAGCCCCGGGGGCACCGGAGGTGGGGTGAAAACCACAACGGTTGCGCTGATGCTTGCGGCAGTGCTGGCTGTTCTACAGAACCGCAGCGAAGCCGAGATGTTGGGCAGGAGGATCCCCTCGGAGGTTGTGTACAGAGCGCTTGCGATTTTTGTGCTGGCCTTTCTTTGGATCAACCTGGCTCTTCTTGCAATAACCTTTACGGAGATCCAGGCGCTGAAGCAGACTGGCATTACCGAGGATCTGTTCGCCAAGCTGTTTTTCGAAATCCTTTCTGCTTTCGGCACTGTGGGACTGAGCGCCGGCATAACACCGTACTTGACGCCCTTCGGAAAAATTGTGATTATACTAACAATGTATGTGGGTAGAGTTGGACCTCTTACTGCTGCGCTTGTGTTCCTGCAGATGACGCCAAAGGCGCGGCGAATGCTGCCCGAAGACAAGGTGCTTATAGGTTAGCTGTGTGGGTGCTATGAAAAAGAAAAGCTTTCTTGTGATAGGAATGGGGGTCTTTGGATCCTCGGTTGCGAGTACACTCGCCGAGCTAGGCCATGACGTACTAGGGGTCGATAACGATCCCACTGTTGTTCAGCACATGTCGGAGGTGCTTACTCAGGCCATTCAAATGGACGCCACCGACATAGAAAATCTGCGCACACTGGGCGTGCCAAACTTTGACGTGTGCATAGTTGGACGCGGAACCAAGCTGGATGACAGCGTGCTTATAACGATGAACCTAAAGGAGTTGGGCGCACGCTACATTGTTGCCAAAGCGCTTTCGGATGCACAGGCCAAAATATTAAAAGCCCTTGGGGTTGACCGGATAGTCTTTCCGGAGCGGGATATGGGCATTCGCGTGGCCCAGACTTTGGTAGCCCCACGCATGGTGGACCATATGGACTTGGCCCCCAACTACAGCGTGGAGGAGATCTCCGCCCCGCCCGAGCTTGTTGGGAAGACCCTTGAGCAGGCCAAGATTAGGTCTAGATACGGGATAAACGTGGTGTGCATAAAGCGCGGCGACAATGTAAACCCGGTGCCGGATAACAACGACGTTATCCAAGAAGGCGACGTATTGGTCGTTATCGGCGAGAATCGGCGGCTGAGAGAGCTTAGAGAGAGCTGAACACCGAGCCTAGCGAGCAAACCCCGTTTGGCTTTTCGCGGTTGGTGCCCTTGCTTGCGGAATTTCCGACGGCAAGCTGGGAGAGATAAGGTGGTTCGGCGTCTGCTTGCCCTTTGGCCTTTCATTAAAGCCTAAACTCGCTTCTGCATACCGGTGCCGAGCAGTTTTTGTGCCCACAATTCATCTGTCTGCTTGTCAAGTATTTCTTGACACTCCAATCCGCCTATGCTATGCTTTCCATTGCAATTTCCTTTTTGGTTTGTTTAGAGGACCGAAGCGTGGACGTTGAAGAAATAAAATCTAAAGCAGAAGCCGTTATCGATGCAGTAGAAACAGTCATTATTGGAAAGCGCGATACAATCACTCTGGCCCTAGTGGCCCTTCTTTCAGGCGGGCATGTGCTCATCGAAGATATTCCAGGTGTCGGCAAAACCATGCTGGCCCGCAGTCTCGCAAAGGTGCTCGGCTGTTCGTTTAAGCGGATTCAATTCACCCCCGATCTGCTTCCCGCAGACATAACCGGTACCCCTGTTTACAACCAAAAAACCGGAGAGTTTGAATTCAGAAGAGGCCCTATATTTGCTAACATCGTTCTCGCAGATGAAGTTAACAGAGCAACACCCAAAACGCAGTCTGCTCTGCTAGAGTGTATGGAGGAAGGCCAGGTTACCGCGGACGGGGTTACCTACCATCTACCAAAGCCGTTCTTCGTTATAGCCACCGAGAACAATGTTGAAATCCGCGGTACATATCCTCTCCCAGAAGCACAGCTGGATCGTTTTCGCATGCGGCTCTCCATGGGGTATCCAAGTCCCGAAAACGAGGTTGTTATTCTTGACCGCCAAGGGGATCACCATCCTTACCTAGACCTAAGCCCTGTATTGAAGGCTGACGAGATTTTGTTGATGCAAGAGGCTGTAAAAGCTGTTTACATTGATCCCAGGCTGAAGCAGTACATTGTGGACATTGTAACGGCAACACGCACCCACGAAAGCGTGCGCATTGGTGCCAGCCCGCGCGGATCTTTGGCGCTGATGCACACCAGCAAGGCGCTTGCGGCCATCGAAGGCCGCGATTATGTACTGCCCGATCACGTAAAACGACTTGCTGTGCCTGTGCTGGCGCACAGATTAATTCTACGTCCGGATTTCAACGTTTCGCAGGCCGGGAAAGTGATTTCTGAGATACTGGACCGGGTTGCGGTTCCGGTTATTTAGCCGGCTCGTTCAGAAACCATGAGCATAGAAGAGATCAGGTGGTCCAAAATTGCAACGCTGTTTTTCGCCGCGTTTTTCATTTTTGTGGTGGCGGTGCGTTTAAATATCGGTCAGATGTACCTTATGGCCGGAACGCTTGCCGCCGCACCGCTGGTGTCTGCTCTTTTGGGATGGTTCGTATTAGGGCATGTTCGGGTTCTGCGGGATCCCCCGGAAAGCTGTTTTGAAAAAAGCAGAGTCTCTGTGCGAATTTCTATAAAAGGGCCTAAATGGTTGTTTCCAGCTGTGCTCTCGGTTCAAGATGTTGCGCCGGATGGAATAGAGGTTGCCGATGCACATACGGTATACGAGCAGGTGCCCGCCTTCATCTACACCGCCGTGCCGCAGAAACGCGGAGTGTACCGCCTTGGGCCTGTGTGCGTTCACGCTGTGGATCCGATGGGCATAGTGCGCATAAGGAGGTTTTACGAAGCCCCTCACGAATTCGTGGTTTATCCAAGGCCAATGCTGTGTGGACTGCTCGACACGCACACAGCGGATAGTCTCGGCATCCAAGACAGCAGTGCTCAAGCCCTTAAGAGAGGTTCCACGGAATTCCATTCAACTCGAGAGTACACCGACGGCGATGAGCTAAAAAGGATTCACTGGCCGTCGACGGCGCGCCGCGGCCGCTTGGTGGTTGTTGAGCGGTATGAACTTCCCCACGAAGGTCTGTTGGTGGCTCTGGATCTTTTAGGGGATGAACGGCATACCGCCCCCGCAGGCCTGTTGGAAAGATTGGAAAACATCGTTTTTCCCCGGGAAGCACCTACCTTTGGGCATTTGCAAGACGGTTCAATTGATATTGCCGCCAGAATAGCCGCCGGCGCCGTTCAGAGCTCTCTTTCCAAGGGGATTGCTTTTGGATTGCTTTTGCCAAACGACGTGGGTCTAAGCGTGCCGGTTGGCGCCGGCGAGCCGCATTACTACCGCGTTCTTGAAGCCCTTGCCAGGGTTGAAGCAAACTCTGAAATACCCCTTTGGCAGGTCCTATCTGATGCGCTAGGGCAGCTGCGTCCTTCTGAACCCCGGCTTGGGATTGGAGCAACCGATTCTCTGCTTTTCATAACCGATAAGCCGGATCCAAAGCTGCTGCCTATACTTCGGGCGTGGGTGGAGCAGGGGTGGTTGTGCTACGG
>JBMFPP010000135.1:0-7130 GCA_049969055.1 Armatimonadota bacterium
ACCGATCCCAGAATTCCTGAACTTTCGGGTCATCAATGGGGAAAACTCCTTCGACTCGGAAGGTTACGAGGTCGCTTTCCTGCATGTTTTCCGGTGGTTCTGGGAGCTGGCCTTTGGATAAGAAAGCTTCTACGGCTTTGACCGACTGAAGGCCGGTTTCACTTGCGCATTTTTTCACAAGCTCGACAAAGGCCTTGTGTTTTTCTTCGCCGCGTTTTGGGTCTGTTGTTCCCAGGACATATGAAGGGTTGTCGACCAGGAGTGTGGGCTTTATCGCACTGGTTCTGCCGACAACGTAGGGGACGAACATCTCTTTCCCGCGGTCTTTTGCGGTGCCTTCTCCGGATGAGAGGGGAATCCAGTTTACGAAAGTCCCATCTGACTTGAGCTCTATTACCCAGCGGACCGGCCTTTTGTCGTACATTGGGGGCGGTATTTGGCCCACCAGGCGGTCTGAATCCTTGTTCAACTGTTGGAGGATCATGGGTTTTCACCTCCTTTTTCAATCATCGCCGGCTTCTTTGGACATGTTTGAACCGGCACTGGGCGGCGCAGAAGAACCTGACTGCTCGCTGTAAAGCTCTCGGGGCACAACAAGGACTCCTCGTTCCAGACGGGCTTGGAAGAAGCGTGGGGTGTTTCCGGAGGGGCCGTAGCTTATATCGAAGAGAACCAGGCCGAGGTCTTCTGTGTGGTCGATGGGGGTTTCGCCGCCGCTCGGCGGGCCGAACTCGGCCGAGAATTCCCGGCACCCCAAATACGGGCGGTGGTAGCACTGGCCGCGTTCGACGCGGCGCCGGAACTGATCGCGCCACTTTGCCGGATCTTCTGTTGTTTTGGATATATCCACGGCTATATCGGCTTTTATAAGGTAGGCGACATCTCTCAGCACCAGAGAGTGGCGTTGGGTGCGAACATCTTCGTCGTCTGCGAAGAACCCCGTAACCCTTGGAGATGCGCGTTTGCTCACCTCGTTTCTGCGGATTGAGAAAAGCTTGATGGGGTTAAGCACCCAAATTTCGCGGATCTGCCACTGGAATTCTGGTTTCCAGAAGATGGCTTCAAGGACGCCCCGCGCGGCGCTTGGGGTCATGACCGGATACGTTACACGCTCGACTTTGAATTCCGGCCTGGTGAAGCACGCATATGGACCCCATACTTTGAGTTGAAGTGAAGGATAATCCATGCCGCACCTCCTTAGTTCTTTAGATCACAAGATCGGATGGATCGCGAGTGAAGGTACCGATGCCTTTCACGGGATCATACTCCCCATGCCAGGCGTAAAGCTGGAGGGGCAGGAGCTCTTCCACTATGTGGCGGTACTGATCTAGCTCACGCCAGAAGATGCCTACGGTGATGCTCTGAGCCCTGCGCCACAGCGAACGCGTCATTGTCTTGGATTTGACGGCGGACAGCACTTCTTGGAAAAGGCCGTTTTTATCCGGGTACGGCACAAGCACAGAAACTGTGTTGTCTTCGATTATTTTGAACCTGCGGGCGGTTTCCGGAAAGTCTAGGCTGGATCTAAGGGTTTGGATGTTTTTGGAGTCGGTCTTTACGTCTTGGTAGAGCTTAGAAAAATACCTCTCCAAATCGCTGAGGCTGTGGAGACTGCAGCCCTCTTTGAGGAAAAGTTCGGCTTCCTTCACAGCCGTTTGGTAATATCCTGTAGGGGCAACGCCTTCTGCCGGTTCGAAGACAACAACGTTTCCGGAGGATAAACGTCCTTCTCGGTTGCATCTGCCGGCGGCTTGGATAATTCGGTCCAGCGGTCCGACAGCCCGGAGAACTGTGGGAAAGTCGATATCAACTCCAGCTTCCACAACCTGGGTGGAAACAACTCGGCATGGGGCGCCGGACTTTAACCGTTCGCGGATCTCTTGGAGGAGGTTTCTTCTGTGCAGGCCGCACAAGAGGGTGGATAGGTGGACAGCCGAGTCATCGCCTAGGATGCCCAGCAGGGTGAGGGCATCCTTTCTAGAGTTCACCACAGTAAGGCACTGGTGGTGCTCCTGGATTATTTCTGCAACCTGTTCCCAGGTCAGTGGCTCCGGTATGATTTGGTAGTCCACCCTTTTGAGCTTGTCGAAGTAGCGCTGAGGTTCTGAAACTATTTCGACGGTGTTTGCGAATCCCTTAAGATACGGAGATTGGATATCCAGGGCCGGCTGGGTGGCGGTTGATAGGAGGACCGTGACGCCGTATTTGTCCGCAAGTGTTTTAAGGGCGTCCAAGATCGGAGTCAAGAGCCCTATGGGAAGGCACTGGACCTCGTCCAGAATGAGCACGCTTTTTGCCAGTCGGTGAATTTTTCGGCATCGGCTTGGTTTGTTGGAGAAAAGGCTTTCGAAGAGCTGAACCGTTGTGGTTACAATGAGCGGCGCATCCCAGTTTTCGGCCGCAAGCCTGATCTGGGATTCCTCGTCATCCTCTTCGAGCTCAGCGGCCAGGCTGTGGTGCTCGAGAACCCATGAAGGGTCCTTGAAGATGCTGCGGAATACGTCCGCGGTTTGTTCGATGATGCTTGTGTATGGAATGGCGTAGATGATTCTTTCGAGCCCATGTTTCACAGCATGGGTTAGGGCGAAGGCGAGTGATGACCGGGTTTTCCCTCCGCCGGTTGGAACGGTAAGCTTGAAGACACCCTGGGGCATTTCAGCGGCTCTGAGGCAGTGCTCGTATATCTCCCTGCGCAAGGAGTTTACCAGAGTGTTTGGAGAGTTGGCTATAAGCTGGCTTTGGTCATCGAGGAAGATTTTAAGCATCTCCTCAATAGAGGCTTTTCTTCCGCGAACAGCGCTGACCTCGGGGCTGAAGTGCGCTTCTGTGTCGAGGTAGTCTGCATCGACCAGGCAGGAGTGGAGCATCCGAATGAAAAGCTCGAATTCAGCTTCGGTTGTGCAGAGGGCACAAAGCGCTTTTGTAAGGAGTTCTGCGTCAATTCGGCGGGGGACCAAAGCTTCAGCGGTTTCTTTTACATCTTTCGGGATCGGGGTTGACTTCACTGCGCTCTGCCAGTCTGCCCGCGACGGCAGTTCGCTGTGGTGGCCGAGTATTGCGAAAGAAGCGAGATCGCCGATGCCTTGTGGAAGAACTTGGGCGCAGTATGCGGCTCCGGTTCTTTTGTGGTCTGGGCTTTTATGCGGTTTGGAGCCGGAGTACAGCTGCCCAAGGTAGTTTTGGAAGTCCTGACTGGCCTTTCCGATGTCATGTAGGAGCCCGCACAGTTTACCGAGTTCTTGCATCCCAAATCTGGAGGCGAACTCGGCGGCAAGCTCTGCGGTGCTGCGCAGGTGTGCATCCAGAATGTGCCATTCGCCTGCCGAGTTCGGCGTGTGGGCAGCAAGTTGAGTTGGGGTTTTGGCGTTGTGGTTGGCCGGCATCTTTTCCCTCCGTTTGACGTTTGTATTTTAAAGCAGCGATTGTGAAGTATATCTTCACTATTTTGGGCGGCTTCAATAGTATTTTCGGTTTTTTTCGGATCCGCCTCCCGGAAGGCAGGATGGGGTTGCGGGTGATGGAGATCATCGGCGGTTTTGACTGGAGCATCCACCATCTGCCCAAGCTGTGCCGAAGGGCGCTTGAAGGTGCTTTGTTGGCCGGCCCAGAATTTTATCTCGAGCCGCTTTTGCTGGCGGTGAGGTTTGGTTCCTAGTCTTCTTCGCCTGTTGATTTGTTTTTAATGGGCGCCTGCGCAAGGTATTTTGGTTTGTTAGTTTAGTTATATGGAAGCATCTCGAAGGGCAGACGCAAAAAGTTCTAGCGAGCGGTTCTCCGTTCGTCCAGCGGCCTCTTTCCGATCGGTTGCCATCGGGCTTGCGCTTACAGTTTTGGTGGACCTTTGGATCCACTACGCCGAACTGGTGCTCGGCGGCCGGCGCGGACACACCGCACTTGCGAACAGCTCTATACCAGTTGGTCCTTTTAATGTTTTCTTTGCGCTACTGATCGTGCAAATACTGCTTAAGCGCTTTTTGCCTGCCTTGGCTCTTTCACAGGCGGAGCTGTTGACCATATACGTGATGATGACCGTTTCCTCGGTTTTAAGCTCCTCTGGCAGTTTGCACTTCCTGATACCTTCGCTGGTGGCGCCGTATCAGTTCGCAACCCCGGAGTCTGGATGGGCGGAAACATTCCACCGCTACATCCCGAAGTGGTTTACGCCCAGAAACCCTGAGAGCATCAGGGCTTTTTACGTTGGAGATTCACCAGTTCCCTGGAGCGATTGGATTGTTCCAATTGTGGTTTGGAGCGCTTTTCTCAGCGTTTTCACCATCACCACCATCTGCCTGAATTCTATAATGCGCAGGCAGTGGGTCGACCGCGAGCGCTTATCTTTCCCCACTGTGGTGCTTCCCGCAGAACTGATGCGCGAACAGGAGCGGTTTCTCAAGAACAGACTGCTGTGGGTTGGTTTCGCCATTCCGTTTTTCCTTGGAACGCTTAATACCATCAGTTTGAATGTGCCGACGGTTCCGCAGATCAACTTTCGAACCATTGACCTTTCGTCCAATTTCACGGCGAAACCCTGGAACGCCATCGGGTACTTTGCCATTTCTTTTTATCCGTTTGTAATCGGCATAGGGTATCTGCTGTCGGCGGAGGTGACTTTCAGCTGTTGGTTCTTCTACCTCATGACCAAGGCACAGGCGGTTCTGGGCGCTGTTGCCGGCTGGAGGGATCCCAATGCAGTTGGCACGCTCGACTATTTTCCGTACGTTGGGCACCAAGGAGCGGGGGCGTTCCTAGCAATTCTTGCCGTCAGCGTGTGGGTGGGCCGCGGCTTTCTGAAAGAGGTTTGGCTTTCGATTACAAAAGCGCCTGGAGCGGTGGATGATTCCAAGGAGGCGATGTCGTACCGTGCGGCGGTTGGCGGCACACTGTTGTGTTTTGCGGCGCTTACGGCGTTCTGTGTATGCGCTGGGATGGGGTTTCTGCCGGCATTTGTACTGCTTGTGCTGGCGGTTGCGTTTCGCATGTCGGCAACAAGACTGCGCGCAGATGCGGGAAATGCCTGGCTTTTCGGTCCCGATGTTGATGCAAATACGTTGATGACCACCACATTCGGCAGTGCGATTTTCAGACCGCAGGATCTAACCATTATGGCGTTTCTGCGATCAATTTCTTCTTACGATCTGCGAACCAGCTCGGTGCCGCATCAGTTGGATGCTTTAAAGCTTGCCGACCTGGTGAAAGCGGATAAGCGCAGGCTGGTAAAGGCTATGATTTTGGCTGTGGTTGTTGGAGTTGCAGTTTCTTTTTGCATTGCGCTGTTTGTTTGGTATAGATATGGTGCGGCGGCAAAAACGGATGTTTGGCGGGCTTATATGGGTCAGCAGGCTTTTACGCTGTTGAAATCCCAGCTGGATACGCCTTTGAAGCCGAACGTCACCGGAACTGCTTTTGTGGGTGTGGGGTTTTTTGTAACCGTATTCTTGAGTTTGATGAGAATAAGGTTCGTTTGGTGGCCTTTCCATCCGGTTGGCTACGCTGTGGCCAACACCCATACGATGAACCAGATATGGTTGCCGTTCTTCATCGCGTGGTTGGCCAAGGTGCTGACGCTTCGCTACGGAGGTTTGCGCTTATACCGCCAGGGACTGCCGTTTTTCCTGGGCTTGATTTTGGGAGATTTCCTCGCCGGCGGTTTGTGGACGCTTGTCGGCTGCTTCACTAACCTGAGCATATACCCGATGAACTGGTGATATGCCGTCTATTTAAATTCAATCATCCTTTTCTGAGAGGCGGCGTTCGGAGGTGTCTGCGGACGAGGCGTTTTTGTGTTTTCCCTCTACTTCGGCTTTGAGAGCATCGAACCGCCGCTCTACGGATGATTCGTCGGGCTTGGCGGTTTCGATGCTTTGCGTTTGGTTGGCCAATTGGCTCTGCACCTCGGCCTCAAGCTGGCGCGATTCCACATCGGATCGGAGGGCGTCTAGAGAGCCTATGCCGGGGGTGGACAGCTCCGCACGGGCACGGGATGCGGTGGCTTCGGCGTCGGCGAACTGTCCTGAGCTGGACAGCAGGTTGGCCTGCGCACGCAGAGCTTCTAGTTCGGCGCGCAGTTGGGCTGTGCGCTGCATCTTCTCATTGGCGTCTTTTTCGGCGGCCTGTGCAAGCTTTTCGGCGTGTTCTGCGGCGAGGCGGGCGGACTCTGCGCGCCGAAGGCACTCTCTGGCGGCGGCTTCGTCGCCTCTGCGTATGCAGTCTCTGGCGTCTTCCTCCCAGGTGCGTTCGCGTCTGCGCTGTTCTTCGGCTTCACTGCGCAGATGCACTGCCTCCGATGCACTTTGCTGAGCGGCGGAGGACATGGCAACGATGCTGGCTTCGATGGCGGCTATCTGCTCCTTAGCCTGTTGCTCTGGGGTTTTGGGCTTTGCCAAAATGTTCTTCAGACGGCGCCAGACTTCCATCAGTGACCCTCCTCCAGCAGGGCGGCGGCTTCTTGCGCCAAGCCGCTTGCTAGGTTGTAAAGCCTCATGGCTTCCTCCCAATTTGGCTCCGGTGATTTCGCTTCAGAAGCGGCGGTTTCCAGCACACGGCGGGATTCAAAAAAGACTTCTGGAAGCTCCAGTTCGGCGAGGCGATATTCCTGCTCCAGCCGGTCGAGAAAAGCCCTGCCTTCCATCAGCTTTTCGTCTGGGTCTCGGTAGAAGGCTAATGCTTCATCTGCACTGCCGATGACCGCTTCTGCGCTCTGCTTTATGCGCGCCGCAAGATCTTGGATTTCGGTGTACACCCGCCTTTTGAGGGCTTCCTGGAGCTGATTCCACAGCTGTTCCATCTCTTCGGCGGCCTTCTCGCTGAAAGCAAACCGAAGCTGGGGGTGGCGGTTCTGCAGTTCGTGGAGGTGCCGGAGCGCCTCTTGGCGCGCGCTTTCGGCTTCTTCCACCAGTTCGTCAGATGAGGATGCGGATTCGCGAACGTAGTTCAGAGCTTCTTCCAGCCAGGGTATTTGGGTTTCCTTCACATACCGGGCAAACTCTAGAGTACGCTCTGCCAGCCAGCGCGCGGCCTGCGGAGCGGTATCGAAGGAAATTCGGCGGGTGTCCTCGTCTTCATGGAGCAGGAGGGGTTTGTCACTGCGAAAACCTTCGCGGCTGAGCCTGCCGGAGCGCACGAATTCCTGG
>JBMFPP010000136.1:0-7106 GCA_049969055.1 Armatimonadota bacterium
GACGCTGAAGCAGATGGAGATGGCCGGCGAGGAGCCCGACGTGGTGATCGGCTGCGTGGGTGGGGGATCGAACTTCGCGGGGATCGCCTTCCCCTTTGTGCGTGAGAACCTGGTCAACGGCCGTCGTACGCGCATCGTCGCCGTCGAGCCATCGGCCTGTCCCTCGTTGACGCGCGGCATCTACGCCTACGACTTCGGCGACACGGCGCACCTCACGCCGCTGGTGAAGATGCACACCCTGGGCCACAATTTCAAACCGTCTCCAATACACGCCGGCGGACTCCGCTACCACGGTATGGCGCCGATGGTGAGCCATCTTGTGAAGCTCGGCGTTGTAGAGGCGGTGGCTTATCCGCAGAAGTCCGTCTTCGAAGCCGCCGTAACCTTCGCCAGAACCGAAGGCATCATACCAGCGCCGGAAACGGCCCACGCCATACGCGCCGCCGTGGATGAAGCTATCGCCTGCCGCGAAGCCGGAGTCTCCAAGACAATCTTGTTCAACTTCAGCGGCCATGGTCACTTCGATCTTTCGGCCTACGATGCCTACCTGGAAGGCCGTATGGAGAACGGAAGCTAACAGGCTCCAAAGGGAGGGCGAATGTGCAACCCTGACGAGCGCCTTCCCCGTGAAGCGCTAGAGCTTCTCCAAGAGCGGCTTGCGCAAGGCCGCGGGGTCCCAGAGCTTGTGGAGCTGTTGCGCAATATCATCCGAAGGAAGGGCCGCCTCACCTTCGCCGAATTTATGCAGGCGGCCCTTTACCACCCTCAGTATGGATACTATTCATCTCCATCCTTGAGGATTGGCCCCGGCGGAGACTACTTAACCTCCCCGGAAATAAGCTCTATCTTCGGCCTATGTCTGGGCAGACACTTAGTGCGCATCTCGGCAGAAATTGGACTGCCGAACGAGCTCCAGATCGTAGAGGTTGGCGGGGGATCCGGAAAGCTGTGCCGCGATGTGCTGACTGCCCTCCTCAAAGAAAGCCGCATCCAGCCAAAGTACATGGTTGTTGAACGCAATCAGAATTGGACAGCCGCCCAAAAAAAGCTTCTTCGCGCCGCCGGCTTGGTGCAGCTTGTGAGTTGGGCATCCGATCTGAGCGAACTACCCGAGAATTCCATCGAAGGATTTATCATCGCAAACGAGCTTATCGACTCTTTCCCCGTGCACCGAGTCACGGTTGAGCACGGCAAACTGCTGGAGATATACGTTGGTCTATCGAAAAACGAGTTCACGGACCAGCTCGGTGAACTCTCAACAAATGAGCTCCGCCGGTACCTCGAGGAGTCGGGGATTGCTTTAACCGAAGGACACCAAGCCGAGATAAACCTCTGTGCACACAGCTGGCTGAAACTGGTTGCCTCACGCCTCCGAGCCGGGGCAGTGCTGATCATCGACTACGGATACACCGCCCAAGAGCTTTTCTCCGGCCGCTTTCCCAAAGGCACCATCCTCTGCTACTACAAACACACCACAAACACCAATCCGTACAAGCGTGTGGGACAGCAGGACATCACCGCGCACGTGGATTTCAGTGCCCTGGCGCGCTGGTCATCCAATTTTGGGCTGATGCCAGATGCCCTAACATCCCAAAGAGATCTGCTTTTTTTCGAAGGAGCCGCCGAAATGGCAAAATCCCCAACCCAAAAACGCGAACTGCAGGAGCTTACAAATCCAAACGGATTGGGGAGGCTCAAGCTTCTAACGCTTCGCCGCTGGCCAAACCAATAAAGCCGCGTTTCTCCAAAACATCCGCTAGTGGTGTTCAGCTTGGTGCCTCTGCTCCTCCTCATGGGGTTCCGTGTGCACCAAAACGTCTGTGTTCGGAAGTTCCTGCCTCAGCTGTTCCTCTATCTCTTCCGTTAACCGGTGCGCCTCCGACAGAGAAAGATCATCAGCCACTTGGATGTGCAGATCCACAATTCTGTGCGAACCGGCCCGCCTAGAGCGCAGTTTGTGAAAGCCAAGCACACCCGGATGGGAATTCAACACCTGCTCCAGCCTTTCCAGCTCGTGCCTTGGCAGACGGGTGTCAACCAGCATATCCAGCGCCGTTCGCATCAACTTCAACGGCATAAACAAAACCCCAACCGACACCAATATGGCCACAATCGGGTCAAAAATGGGGTTGCCGGTGATCTGCACCAGCCCCAATCCAAGTATCACGGCAACGTTGGCGTATATGTCTGTGTGCAGGTGCATCGCGTCCGCCTGCAGAGCCACCGACTCCGTCTCTTTGGCAACTCGGAACAGGTGCCTGGAAACAGCCGCGTTCACCCCTATGGACAAAAGCATTAAAATCAAACCGAATTCAAGCTGCTCCAAAGGACGCACATGTATCAAACGCTTCACGGCTTCAAACATAATCACCGCCACAGCACCCAATATAAGGAGCGCCTCGACAACACTGGATATGCCCTCAACATTGCCGTGCCCGTAAGGGTGGGTCTCGTCAGGCGGCTTCTCTGAAACCCGAACGGCAAAAAAGGCTATGATCGCGGCAAACAAATCCGTTACCGAGTGCACGGCGTCTGCCAGTATGCTCACCGAGCCTGTTACAAAACCCACAACCAACTTTAGTGCTATCAAAGCCGTGTTCGAAATTACCGACAGTTTTGCGGCAGATGCTTTACGATTTGATACTTGCACCATAAGTTTCGCCCCAAAGAAAACCGTCCAACCCCCAACGAGGTTTTCTAAAACGAAAAAGCCAACAGTTTTTTACTTCAGGCCGACTGCCTAAAACTCCTCCAGCACATTCTTCCAAACCCTGATATCTGCAGAACCGTCCGCCCGGAAAACCACCTCCACAATGTCAAACCGACACTGCGTGTCCCACAAATTATTCTCGGTGAGATACTCCGCCGCAGCCGCCAGCATACGGCTCTGCTTCCGCGGGCCTATCGTCTCTGCCGGCGTGATCTCTGTCCGACGCCGAGCAGACCGCACCTCCACAAACACCAAACACCTGCCGTCGCGCGCTACTAGGTCGATCTCTCCAACCCTAACCCTGTAGTTCCTGCCGAGGATAGTGTAACCCAACCTCGAAAGATGCTCCGCGGCCAGCCTCTCGGCAACTGCGCCTAGCTTGTTCCTGGAAGAACTCATCACTCGAAACAAGTTTACCCTTCCACTAGAAGCAAAGTCAAACCCAGGCTACCAGCCGCTTAACTCGGCCCGCGGAATCCCTCAGCCGCACTTACCCCTGTCATTATTGAGGGGGTGATACCTCTCATAAACCAGCTTCAATCCCACAGCAAATTTACGGTAGCATCCAAACAGGAGGAACTCAATTGGATCCTACCGCCGCCACAGTTAAACGAATGGATTCTTCGACAGTGTTGAAAAACCTGGACGCCCTCGCAAGGCGGCTGGTGGACATTTCAGCCGCGGTTGTAGGCTTAATACTGCTTTCCCCGCTGTTGTTTGTGCTGGCTGTGGCCGTAAAACTCACATCCCCAGGCCCGGTGTTTTTCTCGCAAATTCGGGTCGGCAGGCACGGGCGCGAATTCAAACTTTTCAAACTCCGCACAATGGCCTGCTCCGATGGCCCAGAAGTAACCGCAGCAAACGATATGCGCATAACCAAGCTGGGCAGCTTCCTTCGCAAATACAAGCTTGATGAACTGCCCCAGCTCTTCAACGTACTGCTGGGACACATGTCTTTGGTCGGCCCCAGGCCGGAGGTGCCTCGCTTCGTCGCCTTGTACTCTGAAGAACAAAAGAGGGTTCTGGATGTGAAACCAGGCATAACAGGCCCCACTCAGTTGTTCTTCAGCAACGAAGAGGATTTGCTAACTGAAGCGGCAAATCCTATAGATGCCTATATCAAACAAGTAATGCCTCGAAAGCTTGCAATCGACATTGACTACATACAAAACAGGAGTCTGTTAAGCGATATAGAGCTTATCCTAAGAACTCCGTTTGCAATCCTGCGAAACAACAGAAAAAGATGCCAGCACAAAAACAGCCGGAAAAAGAATCCGAACAAATCCGCACAGCCGTAGTCCCTGCCGCCGGAAAAGGAACCCGCATGAGGCCCATCACCTACGCGGTTCCCAAGGAGCTTCTTCCACTCGGATCCAAACCTGTGATCCATTGGGTTCTGGAAGAGCTAGCCGGTGGGGGAATTACCGACGTGGTTTTGGTGCTGAGCCGAGATAAAACCGCCGTGCTGGACTACCTGAACCACACAGCTGACAGCAGTCTGCCGAAAAACATTCGATGGGTATACCAGCCGGAGCCCCGCGGTCTCGGCGACGCGGTCAGATGCGCTAGAAACGCGCTGGAGGACGCCCCTTTCGTGGTTGCACTGGGCGACTGCGTAATAAACAGCCCAAAGCTCGGCTCGGCCGTCGAGCGGCTGTGCGAGGTATCCCTGCAAAACAGCTGTTCAGCACTGCTCTGCGAAGAGGTCCCGCCTGAAGCGGTTAGCAAATACGGTGTGCTCGCTCCGACAGAACACTCAAGGCCCGTCTTCAAACTGCACGACGTGGTGGAAAAACCAGCGGTGGATAAAGCCCCAAGCAACCTAGTTATAGCCGCGCGGTACGTGCTTAACCCGGCCATATTCGAGTATCTAGACCGCACCGAAGCGGATTACACCGGCGAGATACAGCTTACAAGCGCCATATCATCCATGATCCGCGACGGCCACCCGTTTTTCGGCGTCTGCCTGGAACCCAACGAACAGCGCTTGGATATAGGAAGCCCCACCTCCTATGTTGAAGCGTTCACAATCATGGCAAAGTGGCAAATCTAACGATCGACCTTAGAGCTGAGTAAAGCCAAAGATACCATCAATTTTGAGGGGTAACAAGCTCTCAAAATATGTCTGTTGCAAAACCCAAACAGCTATTAACATCGTTTTAGAAACAGCAGGAGCTCATCAGCGGCCACGGCAGGCTCCCTGCGGGATGCTGGTGAACCTGTCTGAGCCAGAAAGAGCTATGGAGGGCATATGGCAACGCCGAAATTAGCAAACACCGCAGGAAGCGAAAGGAGCAAAGCCCAGCACAGTGCCGCAATCCCGCACGTGGGAGACATGGCGAGCTGTACACACTTCGAGCATCCGTTTATCCCCTACTTCGCCCAGGAAATCGGAGAGGAAGAGATAGAAACGGTTGTTGAATGCCTCAAAAGCGGGTGGCTCACTACAGGTCCCTACACCAGAAAGCTCGAGAACGAGATTGCCAGCCGGGTTAATGCCAAATATGCCCTGGGAGTCAATTCGTGCACCGCGGCTCTTCATCTGGCTCTTAAAGTTATTGGTGTCTCCGAGGGAGACGAAGTCATAACCACTCCAATGACGTTTTGCTCCACGGTTGCCGTTATCGAGCACCAAAGAGCCAAACCCGTCCTCGTCGACGTAGAACCTGATACCCTGAACATCTCTCCAAAAGCGATAGAGTCTGCTATAACCGAGAAAACCAAGGCAATACTCCCAGTACACTACGGCGGCCATCCGTGCGATATGGACGAAATCATGGCCATTGCACGGAGGGCCGGAGTTTATTGTATCGAAGACGCAGCACATGCAATCGGCGCTGAATACCGCGGTCGGCCGATCGGAAGTATCGGCGATATCACCTGCTTCAGCTTCTACGCCACCAAAAATATAACAACAGGCGAAGGAGGTATGCTTGTCACCAACAACGAAGAGTGGGCAAACCTGGCAAGAGTCCTCTCGCTGCACGGCATGAGCCGAGACGCTTGGAAGCGCTACACGGAAAACGGGTCTTGGTACTATGAAGTTCAGCATCTCGGCTTCAAATACAACATGCCCGACGTTCTGGCGGCCCTCGGAGTGGCCCAAATCAAGCGGTTGGACGAATTCAACGAGAAGCGAAGAAAACTCGCGGAACTCTACGACAGCGCCTTCGCAGAAATCGAAGAAGTTGATGTGCTCGGAGTTCGCCCCTACGTTAAACACGCCAGGCATCTTTATACGATCTTGCTTCGCTTGGACAAACTCTCCATCTCGCGTTCGGAGTTTATCGAGGAGCTTAAACGCTTCAATGTTGGAACAAGCGTGCACTTCATACCTGTCCATATGCACCCGTACTATCACGACAGACCTGAATTTCGAAAACACAGAATTCCGGTCGCCGAATCCGCTTACTGGCGCATGATATCGCTTCCCTTGTATCCACTGCTTACGGAAGATGATATCAACTATGTGGTTTGGGCAGTCAAGAAGGTTATTTCAAGCCACCGAAAATAGTTTGCGGTCATGCGGAGGCCGAAATTGAGCGAGACAGAAAGGGGAATATTGCGAATAGCTATCTGTGCAGAAACACAACCGCTGGTTGCTTATGCACTTTCAGTACTGCTGAGTAACCATCAGGTCAGGCAGTGCCGGCCTTCCGCAACTGGTTGCGCGGAATGTTCCAGCTGCAAAACCGACCTGGTTCTTCAGTACGCCCCTTCTACTTACTGCCTCCCGCTCCACGAACAGTGCAGGAACAAACTGGAAAATGTGCCGGTGGTGTTTATGTCTCTAGCCTGGATCGAAACCGAAGAATCGGTTCGCCAAGCAGGTCTAAAAGGGTATCTTGGTCCCGGATGTTCGCCGCAACAGATTGTGGAAGCGATAAATACTGTTTCAAACGGAGGGTTCATATACTACCCGGGAGACGATTGTGGAATAAGAGTGGGCTTTCTCACAGAGAGGCAGGTCCAAGTATTGAAAATGGTTGGTAAGGGCTTAACCGATCAGGAAATAGCCCGCCAGCTAGGTGTACTGCCCACAACGGTGCGTCACCACTTAGACACACTTCACCGCAAGCTAAAACTACCCAGGCGTGGAGAACTGATCGCGTTGGCCACCCTGGGTGGACTCACAAAACCGGAAGGATCTCCTAAAACCCCTATACAAAAACGCTTATCCCAAGCTCCTGCCGAAAACCCAGAAAGCTGGGTCCTGGCAAAATAAAAAGCGAAACCTGAACTTTCGCACGCATCGACCGGTCATGAGCGAAGACAAACTGGATCGCCTTGCCGCCAATAAACGCTACAGCAATGTAGTACGATTTATGCGGCTCATTCTGCACGATGCGGTATGCACAGCCGCATCTTTGTATTTTGCGCTTCTCATCCGATACTC
>JBMFPP010000137.1:0-7091 GCA_049969055.1 Armatimonadota bacterium
CGGGTACACAGAAAACGTACTGCGCCTGCGCCTAAGCATAAAGCACCTCCCTCCCGGAAGCCCTGTTTCGGTGGAGCTTGATGGGCAGAAGATCAACAGCATTCCGCGGCGCAGAGGGCAAACCTGCATCTGGCTTGCAAAGGAAGGAGAGCGGTGGACTGTAACAGGACCGCCGTCCAGTTCGCTGAAAGGGCCGCACAGGTACGGCCCCTTCAAAAACGCTCTGCGCCGGGGTATCCTTTTCGTGTACGCAACACACGGAACTCCCGAAGAGAACGCCTGGGCTTTTGCCAAAGCCCGCTACGATGCGGAAACTTTTTGGTATCGGGGCAACGGCTCTGTAGATATTGTTCCAGATTCTGCTTTCCGGCCCGCAAAGTACAGAGACCGCGATGTGGTGCTGTACGGCAACGCCGATACCAATTCGGCATGGTCGGCACTTCTAGATACAAGCCCCGTGCAGGTGAAACGCGGCGGAGTGTGCATCTCATCCCGCGAGGTGCAGGGTTCTCTTGGGTGCTTGTTCATCCGACCGAGGGTAGACAGTGCCGCCGCATGCGTTGCCGTAATTTCCGGAACCGACATCGTCGGCATGAGACTTACAAACAGACTGCCCGTATTCACTGCCGGGGTGGGCTATCCGGACTGGATTCTGTTTGGGCCGGAGGTGCTGGAAAAAGGAACCGGCGGTGTTTTGGCCGCCGGTTTCTTCGGGGTGGATTGGCGCGTGGAATCCGGTGAGTTTGCCTGGCGCTCTGAAAGCTAGCGCCTTAGTACCACCAATTCGCGCTTCGGCACCGAAAGGCGCCAAGCTCCATCATCTTTCACCGGCTGGGGAGCATCTTTCGGCAGAACGGCTTTCACACTTGCTTGCGGCCCGAAATCCAGCCTAACATCCACATCCCTATCGTTGAAGTTCTCGATCACCGCATACCGGTTGCCGAACAGATACAGCGCCACCCGGGGTGGAGCAAGCATCTCGATACCCGCAGACGCCCTCAACAGCACACTGCGCACGCGGTCCAGGTTATCCTGCGGCAGGCTGTACAAGGAAGTAAAGGGCTGCTTGACCGGCAGTACGATAACAGAGCCGCCCCAGGGCGTTTTGTGCACCAGAGCACTGCCTTCGCTCCAATCCAGCGGAACCTGGGAAAGAGCTTCAGCCTCTCGAAGCCGATTCGCCAAACCGCTGGTGATGACCGCTGTGCGGCCGCGCTTCAGGTAGTCGAAGAACTTCGAAGCAAACCCCTTGTCGTGCAAGGCATGCAGGGAGAAAAACGCCGCCGCGTAGCGCCCGGGGAATTGGTGCGTGGGAACCAGCGGTATTCCGAGCATGCCGATGAAGTCGAAAATGTAATCCTCGCCCTGCGGGTCGCTGTTGGGAGGTTTGTATGCCGCAATCCCGCGGAGGGGAGTGGTGCGCGCTATCGGTGCCAAGCTGTAAAGCAGTTCCTGACGCGATTTCAGGCGGTCTATCAGAGGCCGGTTCCTCTCGTTTATCAGATCCCCGTAATGGAAGAGGAAAACCTCCGGAGCGCCGGCAAGCACCGTCTGATACGCCTGCTCAACATACACTTCGGGACTGCAGTCGTACGTATCGAACCAACCGCCGCCGGTTTTCGCTCCGCCGATGGCCGACAGCCACCTGTAGATGAAGTATGCTTCGTACTGCTGTTTAGCCCCCCACCGCACAGCGTCAGGGTTGCGGGTTTCGGTGCCAACCCATATCCGATCGAAAGCGGCTGTTTCGATATCCACCCCGTAACCGCGATTGTGGAAGTTGTCGTACCACTGGGGATACTTGATTATAACCTTTGCGTTCGGGTTTACTTCGTGCGACGGCTTCAGTATGCGCGACTTAGATACATCCAGCATCAAAGAAAGCCGGTATTCCGCCCAAGATTTAGAACCCTTTGCCGCGCGGCATTCCTCGCACTCGCAGTCGGTAAACAAAAAGTCGTCTATCATTATCTCGTCGAAAAGACGCGCAGTAAAGCGAAATATCTCCTCAAGCTTCTCCTGGGTATCTTTGCTGGTGTAGCAGGAGATAAGATCCCAACCGGTTGATTTTTTCCCGAAGCTGACGGTGGTAACACATCCGCTTACTTGAAAGCCCTCGCGCAGAAAAAGGTCTTTTGCGGCAGTAAGAAGCTCCTCGCGAGCGTACTCGCCGCGGAAAGTCTCAAGGTAAACCTTAGTGATCCGCAAACTGCGGCAGAAATCAACGGCTTGTCTGCGGCCCTCGTCGTCTTTAAGCAGGTTATTCACATCCTGAGCGGTGAAAAGCGTGGAAAAAACAAGCGATGAGTTCGAAGGTCTGGTCATCCTCACACCTCCACCCGCGGCGAAAGCAGAGCCGCGGAGCGCCAACAGCCACGCTGGCAGAACAACCGCGGCTCTGCAGAAAAGCCCCCTCCTAGTGAAGCTCGCTCTTTCGGCTGGAGCAACCTTTACTTGCTTGAAGCCTTTTTGGTGTGCTGTAGGAACCATTCGCCGAGCTTCTCCTCGCGGTAAGCCTTATCCCAAGAATTGTGGCCCACTCCAGGGTATACGGTAAGCTTTGCGTTTCCACCAGCAGCGTTAACAGCATCAACCATCGCTTTGGAAAGCTCCACCCTTACCAAGGGATCGGCATCGCCGTGGAAGCTCCAAATCGGGATGTTTTTTAGGGCTGGGGCCATTTCATCCGGTCTGCCTCCGCCGCAGATCGGCGCTATGGCCGCGAAAACATCCGGGTGCTTGGCCGCAATGGCCCAAGTGCCAAAACCGCCTTGGGAAAGTCCTGTCAAGTACACCCGATTCTCATCCACGCTGTACTCACGCTTGGTTTTGTTCAAAATCGCCATCACCATATCATCGTACTGCTCCCACGCATCCTCGTGCTTGGGCTTCTGGGGAAACAAAACCAGGAAAGGCCACTCTTTCACGTTGCTCATAATAGCCGGACCAAGGCCCACAGAGATCTGCTTATAGCCGTCGGTCCCGCACTCTCCATAGCCGTTGAGGAAAATGATGGTAGGCCATTTTCGGTTCGGAGTGTAGTCCGGCGGCAGGAAAACAACGTACCGCGTTTGCGCGCCGCGGTACTCGATGGTCTTGAGAAGAAAACCTGTCTGAGGAGGCGCCGCAGAAGCACCCCCAACATCACACAAAACAGCGATAGACACTCCCAACATTACAATCTCCTTGCGAAGACCAACCATAAGCTCGGTGCCCCCACAGTTTTGCACAATGATACCACAGCGGCGGATATAAGGCAAACCCACTGCTCCTCATCTCCCCAGCTTTCGTTGGGAGAAGGGACTCGGCTTTCCTATCCCGTTCAATCGGGAGAGGGATCAAGGGTGAGGGCAAGCGAAAGCCCGTCCCATCCCAGGCCTTTCTCCCCCGCGGGAAAAGAGAACGCCTGTTTCTCCCTTCCTGAAACCGAAGGAGGAACAAGGGGTGAGGGCCGTTTTCAGCAAAACCATCTGTAAACGCCGCGGCAGCAAAACAACCTGTCTATGCAGACAGCCCCACACTCAGCCTGAGAATAGCCACAACGTCGGCCACGGATACAACACCGTTGCCGTCCACGTCCGCGGCCGCCAAATCCTCAGAAGACAATGTTATTTTCTTAGCGGCCGCCGCAAGAGCCAGTCTTGCGTCCTCAACAGTAACAACGCCATCGTCGTTCACGTCGCCGCGCCGGCGTGCCTCGCGAACCACAACCCTTCCAGCATCAACGAGAACGGGCTGTTTGCGCCCGGCATCGTCGGAAATAGACACATCCAGCCCTATTGGATAAACAATTCCGGAGGTTGCCTGCGTAGGCACGGCTAGCGGAATGCGGGCCAGCAGTCCACTGCCGCGGCGCGCCGTAGCCATCACCGCCGAAATAACCACCCGGCCGGGCTCATCCCCATTGATGGCCAGCAGCGCCCCCTGCAGGATAGAACCCACCTTCACCTCGCTGGTGCTGATAAAGCGCATAAGCGGAGCCCCCGGCGGCAGTGAGTGGTCGAACGTCATTGTTATATTTAGCGCGGCAACGTTCACTTCGGTATCGGCGATAACATCAAGCACTGCGGCCTTTCCGGGACGTGCTTCCACAGAGGGCACAGACACCCTGGCTTCAGGGCCCGCCTGCACCTTCACAGGCAGGAAGGCATAGTCGAAACCGCCCTTACTGCTCACCACGATGATCCTTGCGGTGTAGTCACCGGATTTTGGGTATATATGCGGAGCCTGCAGGTCAAAAGAACCATCCGGAGCGCCGGCCAAGCTCTCCGAGTAAAACGAACCGTCGCCCCAATCCACCAAAAGGCCGGTTATCGAAGCGTTTGGAGCTGTGGAATCACGCGCATCCAAAACAACAGGCTGTCCAGCGGTACCAAGAATCGGCGGTCCCGGATCTGCAAACGGACCAGGACCAACCTGCTGGGCCGTGATCACCACAAGCGGAGTGCCGGGCACGCCGGATTCGGCATCGAAACCGTCCCCCCAGGCTTTGGTGCTTGGGCGAAACCGGACGGCCAGCTCCGCCGATGGCTGGTACGAACTGCCAATCTGTCCTACAATCCTGCCGTACTCGCTCCACAATTTGAACTCGAACCTGAGCGACACCACCGACCCAGCCGAACCAACGGCAGAAACCGAGGCTGCGCTCAGCGGGTCATCCCAAAACGGATCGCGGTCCACAAGTTCGGCGTGAATTTGGCCAAGAGAAACGTCGGTTGCATCCAGGCGTCCGATGACCTCGGCCACCACAGACACAGTAACCCCATCGGGAACTGCCTTGGGGCTTACCAAATGCACCTTGGTTGGGGTAAAAGCCCCGCAGGCCGAAGCAACAAGCAAACACAAACCAGCGGTAAAAAGACGCCTAAAACCCATTGGAACCTTATCTCCCAAGCTTTTTCAAATCCACCGCACCGCAGACGGGCTAAAACTGCTCTGCCCAAGCAGATGCGGCTTCATCAGGTATTTTTGCCGAAAACCCAAAAAAGATTTACTCCACGGGCGGGGTATTTCTTTCAAATTCCGGGACACCTCCTCCAAGTTACTCCGCCCCTCCAAACATCTGCCCTCGCCGGTCCTTCTCTTACCGGTAGGAAAAGACAACCCTGTTTTCCCTTCTGGAGGCAGACAAGAGAAACCGAGCGCCTTCTTCCGCTTAGAGAAGGGGTTGGGGGAATAAAGGCAAACGGCCAAAGAGAAGAAAGCCGGGGATGAACAGAGTTTTGTTGGGTGCTTCTGGTAAACCCTCGAAACATGTTATAATCGTAGGGTAAACTTGAAAAACACGGGGGCGGTGAGTGAACAAACCTGTTACTTTGCACGTTGTTTCCCACACCCACTGGGATAGGGAGTGGTATCTGCCGCACGAACTGTTCCGAATGCGCCTCGTGCGGCTTATAGATAATGTGCTGAATCTGCTTGAAAGAGATCCAAACTTCAAATTTTTCCACTTGGATGCTCAAACCATTGTTCTGGAGGACTACCTTCAGATTCGCCCACACATGCGGAGCACATTGGAACGCTTCATCCGCGAAGGCCGTCTTTTGGTAGGGCCGTGGTACCAGCTGAACGACGAATACCTCACCTCCGGAGAATCCACCATACGAAGCCTTCTCATCGGCCACCGAATAGCGCAGTCGTTCGGCGCCGTCATGAAAGTGGGCTACCTCCCAGACCAATTTGGCAACATTTCGCAAATGCCGCAGATACTGCGCGGCTTTGGAATCGACAACTGTATATTCGGCCGCGGTTGGGGCCTGGCACCAGGCAGGAAGATGGAGTTTTGGTGGCAGTCGCCGGACGGCTCGAGGGTTCTCGCCTCTTTTATGGCATTCTGGTACAACAACGCCCAGCGCTTTCCCTCTGACCCCGACGAGGCAGAGCGGTTCGTCCGCAGTTTGAAGGAAAAGATGCTCCCTCACACGGCTACCAGCCACCTCCTGCTTATGAACGGGGTGGATCATTTGGAGGCGCAGGAGGACCTCTCTCAAATTCTAGCTGAGCTGGCGCCGCGCCTCGAGCCGGACCGCATCCTCCACAGCACCCTCGAATGCTATGTGGATGCACTTCGCAAAGAGGCCGACGGCCTGCAAACAGTAACAGGCGAACTGCGGGAAGACCGCCGCGGCAGTGTTCTCGCCGGAACGCTTTCAACACGCATCTACCTGAAGCAGGCCAACGAAAGATGCCAAACGCTCTTGGAGCGTTACGCAGAACCCTTCGCCGCATGGGCGTGGGCCGAAGGAGCCCCATATCCGGCGGATTTCCTCACCTACGCGTGGAAGCTTCTTATGCAGAACCACCCCCACGACTCTATATGCGGATGCTCCGCCGATCAGGTGCACCGCGAAATGATGCCACGCTTCGACCGCGTCCAGCAGGTCGGCGAGGATGTTGCGCAGAATGCCCTTTCATACCTGGCCGGCAGAGTTAACACCAGCTCTTTGGAAGCCGCCGGTGCCTCTGAAAAAACCACCAACATTGTGGTTTTCAACCCGCTGGCCTGGCAGAGGACCGATCACGTGGAAGCTGTGGTGGAGTTTCCGCTTGGCTCTCCCTCCCGCGGAACACCTGCAATCGACCACAGCAGAGACGTGTCTTCTATCGCCCTCCGCGACGAAAACGGTGATCCTGTGCCGATCACCGTGCTGGAAAACCGCATAGCATACAAGCGCGTTCTCTCTCCTGTGGAACTGCCGATGGTGGTTCCGGTTCGCCGCTTCAAGATAGCTTTTGTGGCAGGGGATGTACCCAGCACCGGATACTGCACATATAAGGTTGAAACTTCAAAAATCACCCATACTGCCCCAGCCGTGGAACATGCTGTGTGCACTGGTGTTTTGGAAAACGATTTTCTGAGGCTCCGCGCCTATCCGAATGGCACCATATCACTGACTGACAAACGAACCGGGGCCGAATTCCGCGGGCTGAATCTGTTCGAATCGCGCGGGGACGTGGGCGATGAATACCGATATGTGCCGCCTCTCCGCGACCGCATCTACACATCCGCCGGAGCAGAGGGCACTATGTCTGTAGAGCAGTCCGGCCCCGTATCCGTTGTGCGCATCGATTTCACCATGATGGTCCCGCAG
>JBMFPP010000138.1:0-7072 GCA_049969055.1 Armatimonadota bacterium
CACACGCCGCCGGTGGATTTGGTAATAAAATCCGCCAAAAGCCGAAGCGGTTCCCGAAGCACCTCATGGTAATCACAGCCGAGGGCGTACCTGGCAATCCTCCCCTGCCCCAGATCGGCCTGCGGTAAATCGCCGCAGTAGTAGCTAACGGCCAAAGAGATCACGCTTTTGGCGTTCTGAAGAACCAGAGAGGGGTTGATACGCCGCTCCGGGTTTTTCGACATGTAGGCCATAGTGCCCGCGCGCCCAAACTCCAACCACCGGCGGAAAAACTCGGCATGCGGTGCCGGAAGCGCAGGTGCTATACCCACAAAATCGAAACCCAGCTCAAGAGCACGGCTCTTAACGGCAGAGGCAAAACTCTCAGGAAGACAGAGCGAGCTTGAATGCGGTGCGGCAGACATAAACCCTATGAAGAGTCCGCATGGTGGTCCGATTCCGGCGCCAGCTCCACCAGGTTCTGGCCGTACTCCACGGGGTCTCCATCCTGAACCAAATAGCGCACCAAAACTCCGGGGGTGGCGGCGCGAACAGGATTGGCAAGCCGCATCGATTCGACCACGCCCACAACCTGCCCGGCTTCAACCTTGGCGCCTTCGCTTAGAGGCTCAGAAGGCTTTCGAAAAACACCGACAACAGGAGAGGTGATGTAAACCGGCTGCTCCTCCGGCTTAGGAGCTTCCGCCGGCGCTTGGGATGGGGCAGGTGCCGCCGGCAGTGCGGGGCGGCGGACTTTAACGTGAAACCCCTCCTCCTGTATCTCCAGCTCGGAGATTCGGGTGCCGACCAGCATTTTCACTATAGCCGCAATTCTGGATACGTCTACGCCCATAAACCGAAATTAGAGGAAAAGCCGGCTTGCCCGAAACAGCAAGCCGGCCGTGTAAGGCTATTGGCTTTTCACACGCTCAAGGTAGGTGTCCGTTCGCGTATCCACCTTGATCACGTCGCCGATGTTAATAAAAAGCGGCACCTGAACCACAGCCCCTGTTTCAAGGGTGGCAGGCTTGGAACCGCCGGAAGCCGTATCGCCGCGCAGGCCGGGGTCAGTGTCCACCACTGTTAAATCGAGGAAGAACGGAAGCTCAATGCCCAACACCGTACCTTCGTGGGTGAGAACTTCAACCTCCAGGCCTTCTTTCAAATACTTGGCTTGATCTCCCACAAGCGACTTGGGGATGCTTATCTGCTCGTAGTCCTCGGTGTCCATAAAAATGTACTCATCTCCGGTGGAGTACAAGTACTGCATTTTACGGCGGTCCAGAATAGCCTGCTCGAACTTTTCGCCGGCGCGGAAGGTTCTGTCGATAACTGCTCCGGTGCGAACATTTTTCAGCTTCGTGCGCACGAATGCCCCTCCCTTGCCGGGCTTTACATGCTGCCATTCAACAATTGTGAAAACCTGTCCGTCCACAACAATGGACAGCCCGTTGCGAAAATCACTGGTGTCTATCATAGGTTCTTCTTGAAGCGCCTAAAAGGTGGCAAATCGAATGGTGAAATGCAAATAAACTTCCAGAATCGGAAGCCCGAGGTAGTTTAACACAGAGAAAAGGATGGTGTCAAACCCCTGGGTGGTGCGGGCCGAGCACATTCCGCAGGTAGAATGCGGTGCTTGAGAAACCGGTTTTCGAAAAAGCTTTAAAATGCCTGTTTGCTTTGACACAATGTTAACAGAATGATACAATAGGCGCCGGCATGGTTACCTTGGAAATACAGGGAATTTCGAAGGCTTTCGGCGACCGCGTGTTGTTTAAAGATCTCAACTTACGGATTGAAAGCGGCCAGTGCTTGGTGGTTACCGGTAGGAATGGGTCTGGAAAAACCACGCTCCTCAGAATAATTGCCGGCTTAGTGAGACCGACCCGCGGCCGTGTTCTGGTAAGCGACGATAACGGGGTGATGGATCGGAGCCGTTTGCGCAAAAACCTCGGCATGGTGGCCCCCGACTTGGTTCTGTACGATGAACTTACCGCACTTGAAAACCTGATGCTGTTCGCGCGCCTAAGGGGGTTGAGCGGTGGTTCAGAGGCGGCACGGCAGATACTGGAAAAGGTGGGTTTGTGCGAGCGCGCGGGGGATCTGGTGGCCACTTTCTCGTCCGGGATGAAGCAGAGGCTGAAGTACGCTTTTGCCGTACAGCATTCGCCACCTGTGCTTCTGCTGGATGAACCCACTTCCAATCTCGATGAGCAGGGAGCCGATATGGTTCGTAAGGTTATTTCGGAGCAGAAAGAGCGCGGCATTTTGGTGGTGGCAACCAACGATCCCGAGGAAAAGAGCTATGGCGAACAGTTCCTCCACTTGGGCTGATGGTTGTTGGGCGATACTGCGGAAGGACATACAAAGCGAATTCCGCACTCGATACGCCTTCAATGCAGTGGTTGTGTTCGCCGTAACCACGTTGGCCGTGGTGAGCTATTCGGCCCAAGTTGTTGGGGCCGGAGCTAGGCTGTTGTCTCCGCTTTTGTGGATTATAATTCTTTTCTCTGCCATGTCGGGGTTATCTCGGACTTTTGTGCGCGAGGAGGATGCCGGAACGGCAAATACCCTGAGGCTTGCCGCAGACCCCACAGCGGTGTATGTGGGAAAACTGCTGTTCAACACTGTTTTGCTGGCCGTTTTGAACGTGCTTGTTGTACCGCTTTTCCTGGTTTTGATGGATGTTTCCGTTGGAAATCTGTTTTTGTTCGTTGTTATACTGATAACGGGTAGCACGAGTATTGCGGCAACCGCCACCTTTGTTGCGGCAATAGTTTCGAAGGCGAGCGTGCGCAGTGCTCTTTTTGCGGTGCTTTCGTTTCCTCTGCTTGTGCCGGTGCTGGTGGCAGCCGTTCAGGGCACAGAGGCTTCCTTAAGGGGAGCGTCAACCGTCGAGGGAATGCCCTTTGTCAAGATTCTCACCGCGTTTGCTGGGGCAATGGTGGCGGTTGGGCTTTTGCTTTTCGAGCATGTGTGGGACGAGGTATGAAAAAGGATGCGCAAGCTCATTCTACCGGCAAGAAGCTTTGTTGTCCGATTACTCACCGTTTGTTCATCAAAGCTTCTTGGGAGTTAGGTTGGGACAATGTCAAAAGAAGCTGAACGAGAGGGTGTTGAACAGAGCGTGGTCAGCGGCGTGTACAAAGCGTTTGTGGGAGTTTGGATGACCGGAGTCATTCTGGCGGCATTTTTGTACTCACCGGAGATAGCAAACCTCAAGGGCACCCAGATAGTGTACTTCCACGTGCCGTGCGCGTGGCTGGCCAGTTTGGCGTTTCTCGGCTCCGGTATTTATGCGGTTTTGTACCTGCGCCACCAGAATCTGGAGCTAGATGTGAAGTCAGTGTCGTCTGCGGAGTTGGGACTGCTGTTCTGCGTTTTGGCCACAGTTACCGGGGCTGTATTCTCCAAGGCCAACTGGGGAATGGCATGGAATTGGGATCCAAGGCAAACAACTATCGCGGCGCTTCTTTTGATGTATCTGGCTTACTTTGCACTGCGTTCGGCCTTGGTTGGTGCGGAGAAGAGGGCCGCGATCTCCAGTGTGTATGCCGTAGCCGCCTGTGTTGTAATGCCTTTTCTGGTTTTTGTTCTACCGAGGGCTTTCGAATCACTGCATCCAACTGTAGTTCGGCGCGGAGGGATGGATCCGGAAATAGCCGCTGTGCTGGCGGCTTCTACATTGGGCTTCACAGCCCTCGGGGTTTGGATATTTCGCCTCAGGGTGGCGCTGGGTTCCACTGCTTTATCTAGAACGGAGGAACTGCTTTGAACGAATCGTACGCTGTTATGGCCGTCACTTTGATTGTGTGGATTGGGGTGTTCTTATACTTACTGCGTTTGGACGCCATGGTCAGAGAGTTGAGGACTAAGAAGTGAAAGCTAAGATAATTGCAACAGCGGCGGCGTTGGTTGGGTTTGTTGCGCTGGGCGCTACTGCCTTCAAACAGTCGCTCACCCCGTATGTGTCTTTCAAGGAGGCACAAAGATCGCGCGGGGTGGTTCAGGTCAGCGGAGAGGTGGATAAATCGCGAACCACCTTCGACAGCGAGCGCGGAATCCTAACCTTCTATGTAAAGGACCACGAAGGTACGGTGATGCGGGTGGAGTACCGCGGGACCAAGCCCGGAAACTTTGAGCAGGCCAGCAAGGTGGTCTGCATAGGGCGCTGTGACGGCGCCGTGTTCCGGGCGGAAAAGCTTCTCTTGAAGTGCCCCAGCAAATACCAGAAGGCCCCCCAAAACGGTTTGGAAGGGGAACAGCCGTGAACCTTGGAGCGGCAGTATTGTGGTTGGCTTTCTTGGCAACTCTGGCCTCTGCGGGGCTTTATTTGTGCGCCGGCTGGCCTCCTAAATCGGCGGCATCAGGCGGAGGAGGCGGTTCCGAATCCGACAAACGCACGGGGCTTGTCTACCCAGCGAGGTTTGCTCTTATCGTATCCGCACTCATGTTATTGGCGGCTTCGGCCCAGCTGATGCTGCTTTTCCTGCGGCACGATTTCTCTTACTCATACGTGGCTTCTTACAGCTCCCGCGATCTCCCGCTTATTTACCTCGTCTCCAGCTTTTGGGCCGGACAGGAAGGCACTTTCCTGCTTTGGGCCACTATGGTGGCCGTTATCGGAATTTGGGTTTTCAGAACAGCGGGAGATTTTGAGCCGCCGGTTATGTTTTTCACCGCGCTTACAAACATCGCCCTCATCAGCTTGATGCTTGTACGCAGTCCGTTCGCGCTGGTGCCCGGTGAGCCACCGCTGGACGGCCAAGGCCTAAACCCGCTACTGCAGGATCCGTGGATGGCGGTGCATCCGCCTGTTCTGTTCCTGGGTTTTGCGGCTGTTACAGTGCCGTTTGCGTACGCAATGGCGGCTTTGTGGCGCAATGACTACAGTGTGTGGGCTAGGCGTGTTTCCCCATGGGCGGCTCTTTCTTTTGCGGCCTTGGGTGCCGGAATAAGCTTGGGCGGCTACTGGGCCTACACCGTGCTCGGTTGGGGCGGCTTCTGGGGATGGGATCCGGTCGAGAATTCTTCTCTGGTGCCGTGGCTTACAATTACGGCGGCTCTGCACGCGCTGTTTGTGGTGCGCACAAAAGGCACGTGGCAGAGAACAGCCCTGGCTTTGTGCATTGCTACGTTCATCTTAGTGTTTTACAGCACCTTCCTCACCAGAAGCGGCGTGCTGAGCAACTTTTCGGTGCATTCATTCACGGATATGGGTATCAACCTCCATTTGGTTGCCTGGCTGGTGTTTTTCACCGTGATTTCAACAGCCGGTTTTCTGATAAGGCTTAAGCACATTCCGAAATCCCGCAAACCGCTTGCCGATACGGATAATCGCCGCTTATCTCGTCAGACAACCGGCGGAGAGAGCTCAGAACCCAGTCCAGCAGGTGTAACCCTGGAATCCGCAATGTACTGGGGAGTGCTTGCACTGATTTTGCTTGCGGTGCTGGTGCTGGCTGGCACATCCGCTCCGCTTATCACCGGGGGACTTGCGGCGGTTCGCCGGTGGATTCCCTGGCTTGTGGCACTTCCGGAATCGGCCAGCAACGTTGGCACTGCATATTACGCGCAGGTGAGCACGCCGCTGGCGGTGTTGATCGTTCTGCTGATCGCCGCGGTTCCCATTTTGGCGTGGAAGCCGCTCGGCTCCAAGCAGGTCCTCAGACGCCTGCGGATCCCTCTGGCAACGGCGGTGGCCGTTGGGATTACTGCCGCGCTGTGGGGAGTTAAACATCCGGCGCTGTTGGCTTTGGTGGCCTTTGCGGCTTTGGCTTTGACAGCCAATGCGGCTGTGGTACTGCGCGCCCCACGCAAAGTGCACCGCCTCGGCAGTTACATTACGCATGTTGGGGTGGGCATCCTTTTAATTGGCGCGGTAATAAGCACCATGTACGGCTCTACCACCAGGCTGGTTCTTCCGCTTGGTAAGGCCAAGAGGGTTGGTGAGTACAGCGTTACCTACGTGGGCATGGAAAATCCCCCAAGCGGTGGTAAGCCGAAAATGAGGATAGTTTTTACGGATAGAAAAGGGCAGTCCTTCGAAGCAAAGCCTTTGGTTTACCCCAATTCCCGCGGCGAATATATGACGGAGCCGTACGTGCGCAAGTACCTCCTCCATGATCTTTATGTGTCGGCTACAGGCCCGCCCCAGTCGTCCGGCGGGGGGCAGAGATTGGTACTGAGCCGCGGCGACACCAAAGAGGTAGCCGGATACCGCGTTCGGTTTGAGCGCTTTGTAGCAGGCAGTATGACCAGCGATCTCATACAAGTGGGTGTGCGTTTGCAGATAAGCCGCGGGGAACACAACGAAGTGCTAACCCCTATGCTGAGCGTTGATAAAGAGAGCCGACGGACTGTAACACCGGCTTCCACAAAAGACGGGGCGCTTCAATTCAGCATATTGGGCATATCTGCAACCGATGCCGCCGTGATGCTCGCGGTCTCCGGAAAGGAGGTTGGTGGAGAACCGGTCGAAGTGGCCAGTGTGGATATATCAACAAAGCCGCTGATCAACTTTGTGTGGCTTGGCACGGTTTTGATACTTATAGGTGGACTGCTATCCGTTTACAGACGGGGGAAGGAACTGCGCAGTTTGGAGCTAACTGCCGCCGCGCTTGCGAAGCCGCCGTCGAAGAAAGGGCGTGCGCAAACGGTATTTGTCCGCCGCGGCACAGTTTAAGAACAGGCCTATGGAAAGCTACTACCCGGTGTTCTTGGATTTGAGAGGAAAGCGCGTGCTTGTGGTTGGAGGCGGACAGGTTGCACTGCGTAAGGTGAAAAGCCTGCTTGAGTGCGGAGCTGAGGTTCTTGTGGTTGCCCCCGAAGCTGTGCCGGATCTTCAGCAGATGGCTCGCGACGGCCGCATTCGGCTGGTGAGCCGGGAATACACAGAAGTGGACCTGGAGGGCGCATCCCTGGTGATCAGTGCAACAGACTCGCGGGATGTTAACCAGCGCGTTTCGGCCGATGCGCAGGCCCGGGGCGTTTTTGTGAACGTGGTGGACGACCCGGAGCTTTGCAGTTTTATCGTGCCGTCGGTGATGCGCAGGGGCGAGCTTGTTGTGGCCGTGAGCACCGGAGGAAACAG
>JBMFPP010000139.1:0-7060 GCA_049969055.1 Armatimonadota bacterium
GTGCTTTCCAACCGTCATCTGCCGGCACGGATAAGGATTGCGTTCAGCTTACTGGTTGGCTTTGCGCTGGCGCCTCTGTACCGCACCGCCGATATCCCAACGAACGCATCTGCTTTAGCGCTTGCCATGGTCGGAGAGGTTTTGGTTGGTTTGGCCATCGGTTTTGTTGCCGGATTAGCGTTTATGGCCGTCCATGTGGCTGGAGAAATGGCCGATTTGTCCGTTGGATTTACCATGGCCGCACAGTACAACCCCGCGCTGGGCGTGCACGCCCCGGTGCTAACCCAACTCCAAACCACCCTCGCCGCACTGCTTTTCCTCGGAATGGACGGGCACCACACCGTGCTTACGGCCACAGCCGACAGCATAAAACTGCTTCCTCTCGGCAGTGTTCTCCCCGCTTCGAGCGCACTGCGCTGTGTAGATCTGGTTGCTGGTTTGTTCAGCGTAGGTGTTCGTATGGCCCTGCCGACGGTTGCTTCACTTGTAATAGCCGACGCCGCCCTTGCACTGCTGGCCCGCACCGCTCCGCAGATCAACCTGTTCACCGTAGGTGTTCCAGTGAAGATGGGAGTCGGCCTGCTGATTGTGATGATCGGTCTGCCGGTTTTGGTATCTCTGACCGCAGAAACACTGCGCGCAGTCGGTCAGCAAATAGCATTCTTCACGGCCCGTTGAGCAAACATTTGGAGCATCGACAATGGCGCTGGAAGATCGAACCGAAGCCGCAACGCCAAAACGAAGAGAGGACGCCCGCAAAAAGGGCATGGTCGCCCGCAGTCCAGAACTGGGGCCGGCGGTGGTGTTCCTGGTGGGCCTGCTGATGCTGAAGATGCTGGGTCCTAAGCTCCTGGAAACCGCCGCTGTCGTGGCAAGAGCATGCCTGGGGCATGCCGACTCCGCACTTGAACCCAGTACTGCCCAACTGTTCTTAACTCATTCATTTATTCACACAGCAAGAGCATTGACACCAATGCTGGCCGCGCTGGCAGTGGTTGCCCTGCTGATCGGCGCCGCTCAAACCGGTTTGCTGCTGACCTTCAACACACTCTCTCCAGATTGGTCAAGGGTCAATCCTCTCAGGGGTTTCACTAGACTGCTCTCCTTCCATGCATTCATCGACCTGACGCGCTCGCTTCTTAAGGTATCCATTATAGGAGTCATATGCTATCTCTTTGCGCGCAATGCGTGGTTAGCAGTGGTGAACCTCTCCCAGTACGGCCTGCTGATTGGGCTAGCACACGCCGTTCAAATCGCCAGCACCTTGATGTGGCGGGTAGGCATTGTAATTGCTGTGCTTGCAGTCTTGGACTATGCCGCACAGCGGTGGCAGTACGAACGAAATCTGCGCATGACCAAACAAGAGGTGCGCGAGGAGATGCGGCAGTTGGAAGGAGACCCTGTCATACGCAGCTACGTCAGACGCAGGCACCGCGAGATGGGACGGCGCCGCATGATGGATGCCGTGCCAAAAGCCACCGCTGTGGTTACTAACCCAGTGCACGTGGCCGTTGCACTGCACTACGAAAGGGGTCGGATGCCGGCGCCAATGGTTGTTGCTAAAGGAGCCAGGCTTCTGGCGGAACGCATAAAGGAGGTGGCCAGAGAGCACGGCGTCCCAATTGTTGAAGATCCCCCTCTGGCCCGCGCGCTCTACAAGACGGTTGATGTTGGGGAGCTAATACCACCGCATCTGTACCGAGCCGTCGCCGAGATACTGGCCTTTGTTTACAGGTTGAGCGAATCAGCAAAGCGTTCTCCACAAACAGCACCGCTAGGAGGCGAACGTGGCTAACGGTGTAAGCGCCAGGCAAAACTCCACGCTCCTTTCCACGGTCAACCGCTACGGCGACCTGGGTGTGGCCTTGGGCGCCGTCACAGTGGTGGCTATGATGGTCACCCCAATGCCGCAGTGGCTTTTGGACGTTCTGCTGTCGTTGAACGTTGCCATGGCGCTCACGGTACTGCTGGTGGCCGTATACGTGGAGGAACCGCTGAACTTTGCCGCATTTCCCTCCCTGCTTCTGCTTATAACCCTGTTCCGGCTGGGGCTAAACATCTCTGCCACCCGCCTGATACTGCTTAACGGTGAAGCCGGCGCCGTTATAGCCGCTTTCGGAGCGTTTGTGGTCGGAGGAAACCTGGTTGTCGGTGTGGTGGTGTTCATTGTCCTCATAATTATCCAGTTCATCGTTATTACCAACGGCGCCGGACGCGTGGCCGAAGTGGCGGCCCGCTTCACACTGGACGCAATGCCCGGCAAACAAATGGCGATAGACGCCGACCTGAACGCCGGTGTGATCGACGAACAAGAAGCTCAACGCAGGCGGAAAAGAGTCGCCCAAGAAGCCGACTTTTACGGAGCGATGGACGGTGCCAGCAAGTTCGTCCGCGGCGATGCGATTGCGGCCATACTCATCGTGGTGATTAATATCGTCGGCGGCTTTTTGATCGGCCTGGTACAGCGCGGTATGCCGTTGGACCAAGCAATCAACACCTACGCACTCCTCACCGTAGGCGAAGGACTGGTAACCCAAATCCCAGCTCTACTCATATCCACTGCCGCGGGCTTAATGGTCACCAAATCCTCCTCCGACACCCACCTTGGGATTCAGCTTGCCGGACAGATGCTCTCGTACCCAAGGGCGCTGGGAATCGCGGCCTTTGTACTGCTCAGCCTCGGGCTTATACCAGGTCTTCCCAAGCTCCCGTTCTTCCTGGCGGCAGCCGGAGCCGCATCGTTGGGATACGCCGTCAACCAGGCGAGGAAGGTGCCCCCGCCTCCCCCACCAAAACCTGCACAGCCTCAAGCCCCAGAAAACATGCTGGAGCACATCGGCGTGGATGCGCTTGAAGTGGAGGTGGGATACGGCCTTATCAGCTTGGCCGACCCCAAACAGGGCGGCGAACTGCTGGAGCGCATAACGGCCGCGCGCAGGCAGATGGCAATAGAACTCGGCCTTGTTGTTCCACCGGTTCGCGTGCGCGATAATATGCGCCTCCCGCCAAACGAATACGTTATACGACTGCGCGGCAATATAGTTGGGCGCGGATCGCTCAATCCAGGCCAGTTCTTGGCAATGGATCCGGGCACCGTCGTCAACCCGGTTGAGGGACAGCCAACCACGGAACCGGCTTTCGGCCTCCCCGCTTTGTGGATACATCCTTCAGCAAAAGATATTGCCGCCGCATCCGGTTACACCGTCGTAGATCCACTCACCGTGCTGATAACCCATCTGTCCGAAATCTTCAAACGCTACGCGCCGGACTTGCTGTCCAGACAAGACGTGCAAGCCCTCCTCGATAAGGTGAAAACACAGGCACCGGCATTGGTAACCGGGGTTGTGCCAGAGCAGATCACACTTGGTGAAGTGCACAAGGTTTTAAGAATGCTGCTTCGAGAGCGCGTTTGCATTCGCGACATGGTAACCATCCTGGAGGCGCTCAGCGATGCCGCCGCTGTTACCAGAGACCCCGTACAGCTTACCGAGCACGTAAGAACAGCTCTTGCCAGATCCATAACTGAACAACACAAAGAATCCGATGGAAAGCTTTACGCCGCTCTGGTTGATCCAAAAGTGGAGCGCGTTATACTGGACCACCTCCGCAACACCGACACAGGAACGGTTGCCGCTCCGGATCCGGGCTTCGTCCAGCGGCTGGCGCAGGAGGCAGGCCGCAAGCTGGAGCAAGCCGCGGCATTGGGGAAAGAAGCTGTAATCCTGTGCTCCCCACGCGTTAGGCCCTATCTCCGTTCCCTGCTGGAAAGGCCTCTGCCGCGTTCCACGGTTATGTCTCACAGCGAAGTCGCAGACGACACTCAGATAGAGATCATAGGCACCATCACTTTAGACTCTGACCAACTTAGTGGTGACGGACAATGAGAATTAAGCGCTATGAGGGAAGCGACATCCAGGAGGTTCTGCATAGGATCAAATCTGAGCTTGGACGCGATGCCGTGATCCTCCATTCCCAACGGCTTCGAAAGGGTGGCTTTTTCGGCCTCGGGGCGAAGCTCAGGTACGAAGTCCTTGCCGCTACCGATCTCAACACAATTGCGCCGGCCCCTACTCCCCAAAACCCAAATGTGTCGCCTCCCCAGGACAACGACTTGGCGATGGAGGAGATAAAACGGCTTAAGCAAGAGATACAAAATCTGCGCGCATCATTGGGGCTGATGGCGCAGGGGCGAAACACCGAACCGTTGACTGCACTAACCTCCGTCGGAGTTGATGCAGAAGTAGCCGCCAAGCTTTTGGAAGACTGCCAGCCTCAAACCCGCGAGGAGCTGGTGCAGAAAGTTGCTTCTGCTTTTAGCTTCGCCGGCCCCCTGCTGAACGGAAGCTCCAGGCAGGTTGTTGCGCTTATAGGACCAACCGGCGTTGGCAAAACCACCACCATCGCTAAAATGGCCGCCGTTGCTAGTTTGGACCAAAAGGCAAAGGTTGCGCTTATTACATCAGACACGTACAGAATCGGCGCGGTTGACCAACTGCGCACCTACTGCCAAATACTGCGCCTGCCGCTGGAGGTTGCCCTCAGCCCCGATGAAATGCAGGCCGCTGTAGCCACACACCAAGACAAGGACTTAATTCTTATAGACACGGTCGGTAGAGGACAGAAGCATTCTCTTCAGCTCTCGGAGCTGGGAGCCATGCTTCGTGCCGCCAACCCAACCCAAATTCACCTGGTGCTCTCAGCTTCATCCGACCGCTACGTAATGATGGAAGTCGTGGAAAAGTTCGGCGCCCTTGGTGCTGATCGGCTTATCTTTACCAAACTCGACGAAGCCGTTCGCCCAGGCGAACTTGTCAATGTTGCATCGGCAGCCAAAATTCCAGTTTCCTACTTCACTGACGGCCAAAAGGTGCCCGAGGATCTCCACCTGGCCGATCCGATCCTTCTAGCTGAACGCATAGTGGGGGATTACCATGCCTGATCAAGCTGAAGGCCTTAGAAAACGTCTAAGCTACACTCAGCTTGCTGTCATACCGCGTATGTGGAGCCTAACCGTCACCGCCGGCAAAGGCGGCGTTGGAAAAACAACCATCGCCATTAACCTGGCCGTTCTGCTTGCCCAGCAGGGACGCAAAACAGCCTTGCTCGACGCCGACCTGGGCCTGGCAAGCGCTGACGTTCTGCTCGGCGTTGTGCCAAAGTACCACATAGGACACGTTATCTCCGGCCACAAATCACTGCCCGAAATATGCGTTGAGGGTCCAGAAGGCCTGCTTTTAATTCCAGGCGGTTCCGGCTTCCGAGAGCTTGCAGATATTTCTGACAGCGCCCGACAAAGCCTTATAGCTTCACTTAACGAGCTAGACGTCGAGTGCATAGTTATTGATACCAGCCCCGGAATCTCTAGAAATGTTATCGACTTTGCCGCCTTCGCCAATAAAGTCCTAGTCGTTACCACTCCGGACAGCACCGCCATCACAGACGCCTATGCCAGCATCAAAACCGTGCTCATAGACAACCCCGCATCCGACATCTACGTTCTGGTTAACCAAGTTCCAGACCGTATACACGCCGAGCGAGTGATGCGCATCTTGTCCGGCATGACCGAAAGATTCTTAAATCGCCGCATAACACCGGCAGGATTTATTACCCACGACCAGCGCGTATCCGATGCACTTCACCGCGAAAGACCGCTGGTGCTGGAGTTCCCGAACTGCGCCGCGGCTCACTGCCTTCGTGTCTGTCTGCGGAATCTGCTCAAATGAACTATTATCCAAAAACAACGGAGGAAACCGTATGTCCGTGATAATAGCGCTAACCAACTTGGCCGTGATTGTTGGATTTGCAATCACCGCGGCCGCATCTCTCGCCGCCGGAAACGATCTCTTCTCAAGCGTCCTCCGAGCGGCGGGATGTGCCATCGCGGTTTTGATAGTGTCGCGGTACCTCGCGAAAGCCCTAGGCTCTTCGTTGGAGCAAAAAAGCAACCAAACTGCAGATGACACTCGCTAACTGCTTAACTATACCGCTTCTCCAGCCGCCCGGCTTCGCGGTTGGAGAGTCAGGCGGTGAGGGCGAAAAATCCTTCGCCCTTGATGTAATCTCCAATCTTCGTGCAGAGGGGAGTGCGCGATGTCTTTACGTGAAGACGCTTACATAGACAGCCTTTGGAGGGCCTATAAGAACTACGGCAGTTTGGAGGCTCGCCGCAAGCTCATACTCCACTACCTTCCGATGGCTAAGCGAATCGTTGGCCAGCTGGACCTACGTCCCACGGGTGCGGCAGGCATGGAAGACTTAGCAAGCCACGCCATTGTTGGCCTCATATCGGCTGTTGACAGCTTCGACCCCAAAATCGGCGTCCGATTTACCAGCTATGCGGCCGCTAGGGTTCGAGGAGAGGTGCTGGATGCACTGCGCCGCATGGATTGGCTTCCACGCACAACTCGCCAGCAGATAAGCGCCCTCCGCGAAGCTTTGGCTGCTCTGGAGGCAAAGCTGGGCAGGCATCCTTCCGACGCCGAAATTTGCGACTACACCGGCCTAACCAACGAGGAATACGAAAACCTCCTCCAAGCCGAGTCGATGTCATCGCTCCTGTCCCTAGATGCATCCAGCGCACTCCACGAAGAACACCAAAGAGAGCGCGAAGTGCCCGACTTCAACGCCGAGAACCCCGCCGCATACGTCGAAAGAAACGAGCGCAGAGAAGCCGTCGCTAAAGCCATCGCCGAACTACCGGAGCGAGAACGGCTTGTTTTGGCGCTTTACTACGACGAGGAGCTAACTTTCAAGGAGATCGGCAAAATTTTGGGGGTCAGCGAGGCGAGGGTTTGCCAAATCCACGGACGTGCCATCCTAAGGCTTAAAACCCGCCTCAAATCTATGGTAGAGGCAGTAGTGTAGGCTATGTTCACACCGCCGTTGGTTATCGCTACAGCCGCTTCCTTCGTAGCCTGTCTTTCGGGGCTAATCTGCATGTTGCTGTTCAGAGCGCTTCTGCGCGAGCGGGCCAAGCGCGAACTGACACCCGCCGACCTTCGCGCCCTGGAAAACGCCGCGGCTGAAATTCTGGAACAGCTTAAACAAGCCGCTGATGAAG
>JBMFPP010000140.1:0-7012 GCA_049969055.1 Armatimonadota bacterium
ACCTCTGGATTGCCACCTGAGGCTCTGAGCGCTAGGGAGTACCGCATTCCCGGGGTGTGGGCGGCCGGCACCGAGGCCAGCAGTACGGTTTCGCCGTTTTTCACTCTGGCTATCGAGAGCCAGCCTGAAGCGGATAGGTAAGCAGTGTAGCCGGTTCTGAAGTCTTGGCCCTGAAGGCGAACCCAAAGCCGCGGTTCGGTGCTTCCGAAGCAAGAAAACACAACGCTTGCTTCCGCGTCCAAGGGTGACTCTTGTTTGGGGCGGTAAACCAGGTTTTCTGTTAGAGCGGGGTTTTGAGCGGTTAATCTTAGGCTTCCGGCAGATATCGATGAGGCAAGAGGAGATCTCTCCGACCACTTGTTGCCAACAGCGGCGTTGTCCGGTCGGTTGAAGTCGTCGTAGAAAACAAGTGCTTGACAGCAGGGGGCAGAAAAAGCACATGAAGCCAAGCTTAGAGTTGCAATCAGCTTTTTGATGGAGAAGCACATGGGATTTGTGATTCTGCAACTGGAGACGCAAACTTATGCTGATGCTGCTGACTGCTCTTCCAGCCTTGATCTTAAGACTTTAGCAGGCACCCCCGCGGCTAAGGAGAAGTCGGGGATGTCTTTGAGGACCACAGCGCCCGCCCCGATTATGCAGTCTTGCCCGATAGACACACCGTCGGCCACTTTCACGCCTGCACCCAACCAAACGTTATCCCCGATAGAAATTCCGCGGGATACAAGTCCTTGTTCGGCAACCGGCACTGTCGGGTCGGCATAGCTGTGGTCGCCGCCAATGAGGTAAGTGTAAGCCGCGATTTCGCAGTTTTGACCTATGGTTACTTTACTGCCGGAGAAGATCTCGCAGTTACAACTCACCATGGTCCCTTTTCCTATTTGGATGTCTCCGTTTTTACACAAGACTATGGTGTTCCTTCCCAAAAACACGCCGTCACCAATGGATATGCCTTTGTTGTCGAAGCCTTTTGCGTCAAGAAGGCAGTTGTCGTCTACGGCAACATTACTGCCTATGTGTATCTTGTGCGGATGCCTCAGTACTACGTTGGTGCCGAAGACAACGTTTCGCCCCACGCTTCCCAGAAGCATTGGATACAGTTTTTTGCGCAGGAGCAATCCGAGAGCCCCCGGTACCCAAGAGGACCCCATAATTATAATCTCGTAGCGCACAAGAGACAGAAAGTCGGTTTTCCCGACCACCAACTGCAGGTATTTGCGCAGAGCGGATCCCCCTTCTTGGAACAGCGCTTTTTGTATTTCTATTTGTGCCCGCATAGCAGGTTCTCCAAGCCTAAAAAACTTTAAGCAACAACCGTGCCAACATCCATTTCTGGCCGGATGCGGTGTTCGGAGGTATACAGTAAATTTCGGCCCACGTGCTTTAGAATCTTCACACAATGTTTACTTTTGCTAGAATCTGCTGAAGCAGTGTACCTGGCACACAGCTTGCACCTTCGAGGGCGGAAGGTTTATTTTGCTGGTTAAAGTCGGTTTAGGAGAGCATCGAAGCTATGAGGATACTTATCACCGGAGGGACTGGCTTTACCGGAAGCCATTTGGTACGGAGGTTGATTGCTGAGGGTCACCAAGTTACTGCGGTGGATAACCAGAAAGGTCTTTTCTGGGACGAGTTGCAGTCGCTTGGTGCGGAGCTGAGGATTGGCAGTGTTACAGACCGTTCGCTTATGCACGAGGTGACGCGCGGATGCGACGTGGTTTTCCACCTAGCGGCGGCATTCCGGAAGGTGAACCTGCCAAAATCCGAATATTGGAACATAAATGTAAACGGAACCAGGTACCTTTTGGAGGGTGCGTTTCGCAACAATGTGACCAAGTTTGTCTACTGCAGTACGTGCGGTGTGCACGGCAACGTGGAAAACCCGCCGGCGGCGGAGGATGCCCCGATTAAGCCTGAAGATTACTACCAGTACACTAAATGGGAGGGTGAGCGAGTTGCCCACGAGTTCATTCAGCAGGGGATGGATGTTACCATAATTCGCCCCGCCGCCATATACGGCCCCGGCGACCCCGAGCGGTTTGCCTTGCTCTTCAAAAAGGTAGCTTCCGGGAAGTTCTACATGTTCGGCAAAGGCGAAACCACTTACCATCCTCTGTACATCGACAATTTGATAGACGCTTTTCTTCTTGCCGCCTGGGCACCGCAGTCGAAAGGGCAAACGTACCTTATTGCGGATGAGCGCTACTATTCTCTTAACGATTTGGTGCAGGCGATAGGGGATGCCTTGGGTGTTTCGGTGAAGATTGTCCACCTGCCTTTTGCTCCGCTTTGGATGGCAGCTGTGCTTTGCGAAGTTGTTTGCAAACCTTTAGGTGTTTCTCCTCCAATTTTCCGTCGAAGGGTGGATTGGTTCCGCCAGAACAGGGCTTTCGACATCAGCAAGGCCAAGCGCGAGCTCGGGTACAAGCCGAAGGTGGATCTTCCCACCGGCTTGGAGAGGACGGCTAATTGGTACCGGGAAGTTGGTTTGGTGCGCTCAGCGTCACCGACAGCGGCTTCAGCGGCCTAGCTCACGATCCTGGTAAGAGAGACTTCTTAAATAGGAGATGCCATGTGCGGAATATGCGGCTTTAATTGGCGCGACAGAGAGCTGGTAACGGCCATGGCTAGCGAGATAGCTCACCGCGGGCCGGATCAAGAGGGCTCTTACGCAGATGAGCATGTTTCCCTGGCGCACAGGAGGCTCAGCATCATTGACCTAAGCGAAAAGGGCGCCCAGCCGATGACCAACGAAGACGGGTCTTTGTGGCTTGTCTTCAATGGTGAGATATACAATTTTCCGTCGCTCCGCGCCCGCCTTGCGGATCGCGGGCACAGATTTTCCAGCAGTACCGATACTGAGGTTATTTTGCACGCCTACGAGGAGTACGGCCCGAACTGTGTTGACCATTTAAGTGGGATGTTCGCTTTCGCAATATGGGACCGCAGGCGCCGCGAGCTGTTCTTGGCGCGAGACCGCATCGGCATAAAGCCTCTCTACTATTACTACAAGAACGGCCGCTTCATTTTCGCATCCGAAATCAAAGCGATTTTGTGCTGTCCGGAGGTGAGTAGGGAGCTAGATCCTTTGGCTCTTTACTACTATTTGGCTTACGAATTCGTTCCGGCGCCGCTGACCATGTTTCGCGATATTAAGAAGCTACAGCCCGGGCATACTCTCACGCTCAGAGATGGACAGCTTTACGATAAGGAGTACTGGGATCTGATTTTCCATCACGAACCGAAGCCGGAGTCTTACTACAGAGATAGGCTTCTGGAGCTTTTAGAAAACGCGGTTAGAAGCCACCTCATCAGCGACGTTCCTTTGGGAGTTTTTCTCTCCGGCGGGCTGGACTCGAGCACTGTGGTTGCCCTTATGCATCGGATTTTAGGCGAAGGCGTTAGCACTTTCTCGCTTGGATATGAAGATCCCACTTTCAGCGAGCTTGACTATGCTCGGCGGGTAGCCAGGCATTTCAACACAAACCACAGCGAGATAATTATCGAGCCGTTGACCCATGAGGATATCGAAACAGCCGCTTGGCACCTGGATGAACCGATGACCGACCTTTCTACCATTCCGTTTTATATGATAAGCCGAAGGGCAAGGGAGGATGTGAAAGTTTGCCTAAGCGGTGAGGGCGGTGATGAGCTTTTCGCAGGCTACGACAGGTTCAAAGCCAGCAGGGTGGACAGGTACTTTTCTCTAATTCCCAAGCCGATCCGTCGGCATCTCATTGCGCCTTTGGTGCGCGCGCTTCCGGACCAGCCTTCGAAAAAGGGTGCAATCAATATGCTGAAGAGGTTTATCGACGGCGCTATGCTGCCGGAAGAAGGCGGTCACATTCGCTGGCAGTGTTTTGGAAGCCCCGAGCAGGACGCCATGCTTTTCAAATCGGAATTCATTCAGGCTGTTCGCCCGGACCTGTTTGCGCCCATCCGCTGTTATCTGGAAAGGTGCGCCTCCGACAGTCGCTTGGATCGAGAGATATACACCGATATCCGCGGCGTGATGCCGGACAGCGTTTTGATGAAGGTTGACAAAATGAGTATGGCGCACGCCCTGGAAGTCCGTGTGCCTTTTCTGGATTACGAGTTTGTGGAGTTCACAGCCACCATACCGCCCTACCTGAAACTGCGTCGGTTTACCACCAAAGCCGTTTTCCGCGAAGCCATCGATCCGATTCTGCCTCCTGGAATTGCATGGCGCAAGAAGCAGGGTTACAGCCTGCCTATCAAAAACTGGCTCCGCGAAGAGATGCGCGACTATATGGTGGAGACGTTGAACTGTTCACCGGTGATCAAACAGCACTTGAGGGTTGAGTACGTCAACACTTTGATTAATCAACATTTGGCGCGAACGCACAACCACAACCACATACTCTGGTCGCTTATCAACGTTGCGGTTTGGTACAGATTGTTTGTTGAGCAGAAGAGGTCGGGGCGTTCAGCGGTGGCAGCCGCGGCCCCCGGCGGATGAGGGTTTTATGGGATTAGAAGTAAAAACCGCCGGCACAGGGTTGGAAAAGCCCTTTAGAGCCGAGCGCAAGCCCGTCGGAATTTGGGTAAAAGTTGTTGGCAGTGCAGTGCTTTTGGCGGTGGTGTTTTCTCAAGTTAGTTTGAAAGACATGGCCGCGGCAGTTCGCGCTGTTAACATCCCTCTTCTTCTTCTTGCGGCATCCCTTCATGTGGTGGGCTACCTGGTGAGCTGTATCAGGTGGAGGATACTGCTTGCCGGTTTGGGATGCAGTGTTCCTTTGGGTACGCTTATCTCTTCTTATTTGGTGGGATCGTTTTTCAACAGCTTTCTACCGACCACAGTTGGAGGAGACGTGGTTCGCGTGGTGGATACGAGCCGCTACACCTCCACGGCCAACGCTGCTGCGTCGGTGCTGGTGGAGCGCGCAACCGGGATAGGAGCTCTCTTGGTTATGGCTGGAGCGGCGCTTTTAGCGGCGCCCTCGCTTGCCGCTACGGCTCCTGCCGCCGGGTTGGCCGCGCTGTTGTTTTCCGTTTTAGGCGCACTGTTTGTGCTTTTAGGGTGGGTGGTGGTTCGCACCGGTTTGGCACAGCGCATTGGAAAGCTGGGCAAGCTTCTCATGGCAGTGGCCATGTACGGCCGATCGAGGCGGGAGCTTATCGTTGCCAGCTTTCTCGGGGTTGTTCTTCAGGTTAATGTGGCTCTGCATTACTATTTGCTCTCTGTGGCTTTTCATCAAAACGTGCCGCCTTGGGCTTTCCTTCTTATAACTCCAGTGCTTACCATGGTGCTTATGCTACCAGTATCCATAAACGGCGTTGGCCTGCGGGAAGCGGCATTTGTACAGCTTATGAAACCCTTCGGCGTTTCGAGCGCTTCTGCGGTGGCACTTTCTGTTACAAGTTATGCCCTCGTAACCCTGTGTGCGTTGGTTGGCGGAGTCGTTTACCTGTTTAGGAGCTTGCGGCCTTTGGAGAAAGTGGAGACGAAAACGGTTGTGTAAGCTTCCCCAATGCTTTGCATTATCCGCTTCTTTTCAGCTTTCCGGTTCTCTTGCAGTAAGTTTCTCCCCAGTTGAAGATGCGCAGACCGAGCGGCAGCATAACGGCACCCATCAGCAGAAGGCGCATGACGGTGGGTAAGAGTTCTGTTGTGCTTGTTCCATCCAGCAATGCGCTTCGCATGCCTTGAAGGGTGTATGTGGCCGGAGAGATCTTTGCGAGAGCCTGCATCCAGTTCGGCAGGACGTTTACGGGGTAGTAAACCCCGCTGACCATGAGCAGAACACCTTCTATTATCCCTGTGATCTGCGCTCCTTTCTCCGGAGACATGAGCGGCAGGATGGCGACAACTGTTCCAAGGCCCATGAAAGAGAAGCTGGAAGCGGCAAGAATGATGAGTGCCCCGGTTATGTTTGCGCGGCTGAGGTCCAGGTGGAACACCAGCGCCACCAAACCGAGCATGACTGCTGTGCGCACCACCCCATAAATGATCGAGAAAAGACAGATACCTAGAATGTGGGTTACGCGTGATATTGGGGCCATGAAAGTGTACTCTATGGTGCCTTCCCAGCGCTCCCAGCTCACCACATTGCTTATGTCCCAGAACAAGCCGGCCAGGTAGCCCCAGAGCAGAGAGCCAACCAACAGGAAGATCGTTGGTTTTTGGACGTCTATCTGCTTTCCGGTTAGATCCGGCATGCCCTTCGCCAGGAACCCCATGGCTAGGGTGGTGCATATAGAGTAGGCGATCCACACAAACTCCCACAGCCAGTACCGCTTAAGAAGTATGAACTGCCTCTCGACAAAGGCATATGTAGCCTTACCCTCTGTGATAATACCGCGCATGTTATTCTTCCTCCGGCGCCTCTTGGTCTTCCGAGAGCTTCCTTCCCGTAATCTTCAGGAATACGGTTTCGAGGGACGGCGTGTCTCCGTTATCGGCGTAGGAGCGCTTCAGTTCGTCTGGGGTTCCCAGCGCAACGATTTTACCTTTATCGATAATAGCTACTCTATCACAAAGTTCTTCGGCCTCCTGCATATCGTGGGTGGTCAGCAGAATGGTTGTGTCGTGCTCTTCGCGCAGGCGTTTAACAAACGCCTGCACATCGCGCTTCGACTGCGGGTCGAGGCCGGTTGTCGGCTCGTCCATAAGCAGAAGCATTGGGGAGCTGAGGAATGCTCGAGCTATAGCCACCTTTTGCTGTTGGCCGCGCGACAGCTGTTCCATAGGTGCTTCCATTCTCTCGCGCTCAAAGCCGATGGACTCCAGGATCTCGATGGCGCGTCGGCGTGCGGCGCGCACATCCAGCCCGTAGAGCCGCGCCGAGTAAAGCAGGTTCTCCGCCGCGGACAGTTTCTTAAAGAAGGAGGCCTCCACAGACACGCGGTTGAGCATGCGTTTAACCGTGTTCGCCTCTTTCACCACGTCGTGGCCAAAGACAGTGATGGTTCCCTCGTCCGGCAGCAGAAGCGTTGATACCAAGCGGATAAGGGTAGATTTCCCGGAGCCGTTCTGCCCCAAGATGCCGAC
>JBMFPP010000141.1:0-6905 GCA_049969055.1 Armatimonadota bacterium
GTGTCCACACCTCGCTCCGTTGCCAAGACGTTCTCCAGCGGCTTCAACCTGATGTCTCTGCCGGTTAAGCCGATCAATCCGAACCCGGCCAGCGTGTTCTTCGGGCTCTCGCCTCTGGTTGTGTATCGCTTCGAAGCGGATGCACAGCAGTATGAGTTCTACCCGACGATCACCCGCTTCAATGCGGTTGAGCCCGGCCGCGGTTACTGGATCCAGCCTCGCAGCACGACGACGATCAACGTGCTCGGCATGCCGCTTGCCGGCACTCAGTCGATCAAGCTGTATCCTGGCTGGAACCTGATCGGCGTGCCGTTCCTGAAGCCGGTTGCTGGTGCCACGCTCATGGTGAAGGTCGGCGATCGCACGATGTCCGTTGCGGAAGCCGTTGCGTCCGGAGTTATCGATGGAAACATCCTCCGGTACGACAACGCCCAGCGGGTGTACGTGCCGAGCGCGATCGGAGCGACCAACCTTGAGCCGTGGACCGGTTACTGGGTGCTGGCCACCCAGGCGGCTGAGCTCCTGATCAGCAGTCCCGGCTAAGGATCGACAACCCGGCTGACCAGTTGGGCGCAGGTCTCTCCAAGAGGGGCCTGCGCCCTATGGTTAAAGAGACGTTCGCTTGCCTATTCTGCCGCCTGATCCGCTTCCAAGGCGGCCCCCACCGCAGTGGCGGGTGGGGATTGAAACAACAAAAGCAAACAAACGGAGGCTGGTGTATGAACCATCGACAGGGTCTCCTTCTTCTTGCGGTGTTGGGCTGTTTGCTGACGGCTGTTGGTGCCTGCGCTGGAACCATAACCGATTGGCAGTTACCTATCACCGTTAGCGCATCTGATCCGGCGGTGCTGTATCCAATGCCCACTATAACCATAGGCACGGCGGCGAATGCATCGGATGTGTACCGCACTCCGGAGGATGCGCCGTATCCGCCGAGCCTGCCCGATCCAACCGCAAAGCAGGTATCGCTTGCCATACTTCGGGCCGAAGGGCAGGAGGGGAGTGCGGCAGCTTATTACGTGGATATCCGTGCTCCGGTAAGGGCGTTTTTCCCAAAGGTTTGGAAGCTTTTACTTGCCACAAACCGGCTGACGGAGCTACAGCCAAATGTTACCATAAGCTGGGATGCTTCCGACATTCCGCAAAATATAGAGCTGACCTTCAGCGAGGATGGGGGAGATTTCAACGGCGACGGGATTACTTCGTACAATATGAAGACTGTTTCGTCCTACACCCTTTCCCAGGCTGAAAACCCACAGCGCCGATTTGCAATAACTGTTACGAACACAACTCCCACCGTTAGAATACTCTCGGCGCCGTCGGTTAGCAGTATAACCCACGAAAGCGCGGTCATCACGTGGCAAACCGAAGAGCCTTCCACGTCTGTTGTGGAGTATGGGCTGACCACGGCTTACGGTATGTCTGCGGTAAGCAGTGACCGCGTTACGAACCACGTGGTTCAGCTCAGCGGGCTTCTGCCGAACCGCGTTTACCACTTCCGCGTTATCTCGCAGGACGCGGGTAAGGAGCCGGGTGTTTGGGAGGACCAGACGTTCCAAACGCTTTTCCGGCCGATCGCAATTTCGAACGTTCAGGTGAAAGATATAACCACGACGTCGGCCACCATATCGTGGAGCACCGATGTTGAGTGTGTGGCAAGGGTGGATTACGGTGAAACAACCTCCTACGGAACGGCGGTCGGCCTGCCGGGCAAAGCAGTGGAGCATTCTGCAAGTTTGACGGGGCTTAAACCCGGTACCGTTTACTTCTTCCGCATAACGTGCGAAGATCCCGGGGTAGCGGTAGGTGTGCTCAGTGGGCAGAGCTTCGAAACCTTAAGTTTGATAACACTTACCCAACCTCCAACCGTTGTGGATATAACAGCAAACGAGGCTACGGTAACCTGGACCACAAACGTGCCAACAATCGGCAAGGTGGATTGGGGGTTTGATGTTAGCTACGGCGGCGGAAGTATTACCGAATCGGAGCCTGCGCAGGTTCACTCGGTGAGGATTACCGGGTTGTCACCGAATACCACTTATGTGGTGCGCGTTACCAATACGGCGCCGGGAAGGGAGGCCGTGGTAACCGAGGGCTTAAGCTTTAAGACTGCACAGGCGTTTGTAAGCATAACAGTTCCGCCCTCCGAATCCGAGTTAACGGCCACATCTGTTATCATCACGTGGAGCACGGATGTAGCTTCCGACTCGAGGGTGGAATACGGGCTTGACACCAACTACGGCAACGAAACAGGCTCGGCGACGCTGGTTACCCAGCACTCGGTTCGATTGATCGGATTGACGCCCGGCACGACGTATCATTACAGAGTGTCGTCCGGTGCGCCGAATCGATCGCGTGTGGTATCTTCGGATAGGACTTTCACCACACCGCTGGCCCTTAGCATTGTGTCCGGTCCTTCTGCCGTTTCTATTACGGGGACTACGGCGACGATTGTGTGGTCCACAGATTCGCCGGCGAACTCCGTGGTTGAGTACGGCACAACGCGTACGTACGGCCTGCAGAAGGTGGTGGAGGAGTCTGTAACGGAGCACAGCGTGGTGTTAACCGGTTTGGAGCCAGACACGCTGTATTACTACCGGGTGCTTTCTTCGGCCCCCGGTTATGAAACCGCTAAGTCTGGCAATTTCAACTTCACCACAAGGCCGCGCGTGAAGTTTAAGACGCCGCCGGTTGTCAGCGACATAACGGCTACCAGCGCAACCATAACGTGGAGCACCGAGGGCTTTGCTACAGCCGCCGTGGAGTACGGTTTGGACACTTCTTACGGCCAGAAGGTGACTTCGGACAAGATCGGTACTCAGCACAGCATCACCATTACGGGGCTGAAACCGGGCACAACGTACCACTTCCGCGTGATTTCAACTGCTCCCAACCTGGAAGACCTTGTGACGGAAGACCAGACGTTCCAAACCATTGTTCCGCCGATCGTTATCACAAAGGGGCCGAATGTTGTAGATATACTGCCAGATGCTGTGACGATAGTTTGGGAGACCGACGTTGAATCCGGCAGTTTGGTGGAGTACGGTTTGGGCCCTGGCTACGGACAGACCGCTTCAGCGGAAGGCGCTGTTAAACAGCATGTGGTGAAGCTTGTGAATCTTCAGCCGGCAACCACATACCATTACAGGGTTGTTTCTTCGGCGCCTGGATACCAAACGGCATCCACTGGAGATTTGATGTTTACCACTGCCTCTCCCATGGTGCGTATTACGGATGGACCTAGGGCTGTGAACATCACGTCTTTCACTGCAGAAATTCGGTGGACCACCGATGCCGAGTCGGATTCCAAGGTGGAGTACGGACCGACTACCGATTACGGCGGAACCACCATAGATCCGAAGCTGGTGAAAGAGCATACCGTTAAGCTGTTAGGCCTCAAGCCCGGAACCGAGTACCACTTCCGCGTTACGTCGTCTGCACCTGGGCGGGCGCCGGCAGTGTCTGAGGATGCAGTGTTTGCCACTCCAAAGGCGGTGATGAGTTTCTTGGTGCCGCCAAGAGTGGTGAGTGTAACATCATCCACCGCCGAGGTAACCTGGACCACCAGTGCTCCCGCCACGGCTGTTGTTGACTACGGGACCACGACTGCTTACGGCGAGCAAGTGATTGTGGCCCAACCGCGTGATACGCAGAAGGTCATGCTGTCCAATCTGCGGGCTAACACAACATACAACCTCCGCGTGACCGCTAGGGCAAGCGGCTACGAAGACCTTGTGAGCGCCAACATTATTCTGAAAACTGCCGTGGCAGGCGCTAACTACGTGTTTCTGCAGGGTTACAACGTTATAGATGTGGCCAACGACAACACCGGTGCGATTGTTGACCAAACTTCGGATCTGTTTGCCGCCACCGTTGGCAACGAGCGAGATATCGCCTATGATGCCAAGCGCCGCATTCTTTACATTGCGCGCGGGAATCTGACAACAGGTGACGGGCGCCAGAACGGCCAGCGCGGTGTCGCCGCGATAAAGCTGGAGCCGATTGCGAATTCGGCTAACCCCAATGCCCCCGGTGCTGGTTCGAACTACACGGATACGGGTTTGATTACGGCGGCTCCTGATGAAGCCGGGCGCGGCGGCCTTGGTTTTGTGCAGGGCATATATTTCGACCCGGTGTCGGATATGCTGTATGTGCTTTCCGGCGAGCCGAACGGCGGCCCATCATCCACTCCGATGGTGTATGCGGCTCCGGGTGGAACTTTGGGCGGTGCTCCCAACGGTGGAGATACATCTGCTGAGAACAAGGCCCTGAAGCTGTTGTTCCAGGTAACCAACGATGCCGGTCCCAACGGCGAGCCTTTGGGCGGCTCCAATCGAGGTTTGTGCGTTCGGACCGCTGGCGGTGTAACCTGGGTTTACATGGCTATGGGACAGCACGCAGATGTGTGGAACAACGAGGGCGGTACATGGCACCGAGTGTGGTCCAGTGCTCTGTTCCCCAAAGACAATAAGGCAACCGAAAAGCTGGACATCAACGCCAACTACGTGCATGCCGTAACGGTGGACGATCAGGGCAACTCCTACTGGGCTGTGAACTACGTAAGCCCTGCACGCATCTGGTTCTTCCCGGCTAGTGCTTCTGGCCGCGGTTTGGAGTTCAACGATACCGCATTCCCGGGCGGAGCCACTGCCGGTGTGGGTCTGCCTGTGCTCATCGAGAACGACGGCACGGCCGTTCCGCCGAAGAATGTGGCCGGTGCCGCTAATGTGGAGTTTGTTAAAGAAGGGGAAGCGCGGTATCTAATAGTATCCCTGCTGGGCGCCGATGTGAATTCCCGCTGTGTGGCCAGGCTGAAGCTTTTGGGGGTTTCCGGCAATGCAGTGAGAGTCCGAGTTGTTGACGGATTTGGTCCGGGCGCCAGCGGAGTTCCGCAGGATCCGGTGCTGGCCACGCTGACCACAAAGCAGAGGCGTGCGCCTGACGGCACGAAGCTTACCCAGCCGGAGGCAACTGCTACCGACCTGAGCAATCTGCTGTACACAACTTCTGCCGAACCCGGCAAGCTGTGGGTGAACGGCTTTGTGAAGGACAAAGGGCAGAGCATTCCAACAGCAGCGGCGTTCGAGGTGGCAATGTCGTTGGCTAGGGAGCGCGTGTTCATCTCGAAAGCGCCTGCCGTGGTGGAGACAATGCCGAACGGCGTGACGATCGAGTGGGCAACCGAGCCTGAGACAACCACCAATGTTGTGGAGTACGGAGAGACGACCGCCTACGGCCTCACTGCTGAGGCTACTCCGGGAACGGTGCATAGGGTTACTTTGACTGGGTTGAAGCCGGGCACAACGTACCACTTCCGGGTGACTTCCGGAGCAGAGGGGCTGGATTCGGCCACCACGCTTGACGCAACCTTCACCTTTGGTGGCAAACCCGGCGATATCAACGGCGACGGCAAGGTGACCGCCGCCGATGCCACAGTGGCCCTTCGCATAGCCGTCAAGATGATGGAGCCGACTCCCGAGCAGGTGTTGGCGGCTGACGTGTATCCTAAGGGTGCACCCGACGGCAGGGTTACCGTAAGCGATGTAACGCTTATCCTGAGGACAGCGTTGGGTCTGGACACCCTGCCTTAACTAAATTGACTTGAGAAAGGGGGTGGCGTTTGAACAATGCCACCCCTTCTTTGTTTCCGGAACATCGGGGGTTTTGCTCATTTTGGAGGAGGCGGCATGGAACGTTTTTGGATAATGCTGGCGGTGCCAGCGTTGGCGGTGCTGGAGGTATTCGGTGCAGGGGCGGTCCGGCCGAAAGACAGCCTGCCGGAGGGATATGGGCTGGCGGCAAAATATCCAGGAGACCGCGGCATCGAGAAGGACCCAAACGTCCTTTTTTCTGAGGATTTCGAGATCGGTGTGCTTTCGGATTTGGCAAAGCGCTGGAGCGATGTAAGCAACAAAGATGGCAAAGTGCTTGCTTTCAGCGGTGATGTGCCTTCTTTCAGCTGGGGGCGGCGCTCTCTGCAGATGACAGCCACCCTCGGAGAGAACACCGGCGGGCACCTTTACAAGCGGTTGCCGCGTGGTGTGGAGACTTTGTTTGCGCGCTTTTACGTAAAGTTTCCGCCGGATGTTGGGTACATCCATCATTTTGTGCACCTGGGCGGCTACAACCCGCCGACCGACTATCCCCAGGGTGGTGCTGGAGAGCGGCCGCGTGGGGACGACCGCATAACCGTGGGCATCGAGCCTTGGGGGGACTACGGGCGGTACAGCCCGCCGGGAGTGTGGAACTTCTACGCTTATTGGCACGAGATGAAGCGATCGGCGGACGGGCGGTACTGGGGGAACAGCATTCAGCCGGAGTCTCCCGCGGTGGTTCCGCGCGGTCGGTGGCAGTGCGTTGAAGTTATGCTGAAGCTCAATTCTTCGCCTGGGGAGCGGGATGGAGAGCTTGCACTTTGGTTGGACGGCAAGCTGGCAGTGCACGTTCGCAGGGGCACACCGCGTGGGCAGTGGACCGGCATGGGGTTTCGGGTTTTGAAATCCGGTGGTGAGCCGTTTGAGGGGTTCTGCTGGAGGACGGACGAGAAGTTGAAAATAAACTTCTTCTGGCTTCTGCACTACGTGACGGAGCAAGCCGCGAGACAGAACAATGTAACATCTCCCAACGCTACCTGCCGGGTTCTGTTTGACAATGTGGTGGTTAGCACAGCCTATGTTGGGCCTATAAAGCGGTAAAGCGGTTTCAACGAACGGCCTCCAACCGGGTGAGCCGTTGGTCCACTTCGCCCCAGGAAAGTCCCTCCTTGCGCTTTATTTGGAGCACGTCCTGCAGAGTGCGGTTGTGCTTTCTGGCCAGGTTCATACCCTGCTCCAAGTCGCTCCAGGTGTACTCGCGGCGGAGCTGAACCAATGTTCTGAGCGGTACGTTCCATTCGCGCTCTCTGG
>JBMFPP010000142.1:0-6893 GCA_049969055.1 Armatimonadota bacterium
CCGGTGCAGAAAACTTTCGGCTGTACTACCTACCAGATAGACCAGTACCTTTTGGTCGATAGAGCAGAGAAAGCTCCAGAAGACGAAGTGGAGAAAGGCTTCCGCTGGTTTGAAGAGCTCCTTGGAGACCGCATCCTTTACGACGGCAATATGCTTACCCCGGAAAGCCTTAAGCGCCAAATCCGCATTTACATAGCTATGAGGGAGCTGAACCGCGAATTCGGCTTCGACTTCTGCGGCCTCAAAGGCCAGCGGGAGCTGACGGAGCTTTACACGCTGGGCGACGTTCCGGAAATGCTGATGAACGACCCGTACGATTGGAACGGCCCCAAAGAGCCCACCGTGTGCTCCACCGAAGCAGACAGCTTTGCCGCCATCACCATGCAACTGCTCAAGTACATTACCGGCGGTTTGCCCGCGCTGTTCATGGACGTGCGCTTGTACCACCCGGATCTGGATATCTGGGATTGGTGCAACTCCGGCAACCACGCAAGCTGGTACGCCGCCCAAAGCTTCGACCCCGCCGAGAACTTCAAACACATCAGGTTCCACCCAGCCCTCAGCTTCTACTTCAAAGCCGGCGGCGCATCGGTGGAGTTCGACGCCAAGCCGGGTCCAATGACTTTCTGCCGCCTCGGCCTGTGGGACGAAAAGCCTTTCATGGTTATAGTCCGCGGTGAAAGCTTGGACCTTCCGCCCGAAGAGCGGAAGCGCCTTGCTCAGATGACAAACCCAACCTGGCCGCACGTTTACGCCAAGCTCGAGTGCACTTTTGAGGAGTTCAAAGATGTATTCCCCGCCAACCACATTCAGGGCGCACCCGGAGATCTAGTTAGGCCGCTGGTTTACCTGTGCGAAATCGCGGGCGTGAAACCGGTGGTCCTGGGCTCTGCCGCACAGCGCCGCATCGCCCCTATCTGGGAGAGGGTGCCATGAGCGCCAAAGACCTCCTTGTCGGCGTGGATGTCGGCGCAACCGGGATAAAAGCCGGCATCTTCGACACGCAGGGAAACCTGATTGCTTCCGCCTCCCGCAGAAACGCTCCCAAACCGCAGGAAGGAGTGCAAAGCCCCACCCCGCTCCTGATTTGGGACGGCGAAGAGATGTGGGGTAAAGCGTGCGACGCTCTGCGGGAGGTTACATCCTCCGTTGAGGATAAGAACAGCCTCCGGGGCATCGCTGTCACCGGCTTCGGTGCAGACGGAACGCCCATGTCGAAAGACGGCCGCCAGCTTTACCCTTTCATCTCTTGGCACTGCACCCGCACACTGCCTCAGCGCCAGCGCGTGCTTCAGCAGATGGACGCTTGGGAGATTTACCAAATTACCGGCTACCACAACTATACTTTCAACACCATAAACCGCCTGCTTTGGCTTAAGGAAAACGCCCCGGAGGCCTTGGAAAAAGCATACAAGTGGTTAATGGTGCAGGACTTCATGGTGTTCAAACTGTGCGGCGAATTCACCACCGAATGCACTATAGCCAGCACCACCATGCTTTTGGACATGCGCACCCGAAAGCTTTCGCCCAAGATGCTGGAGATAGCCGGCGTGGATGAAAGCCTCTTCCCGCCCATCTCCGAATCCGGAGCGGTGGTCGGATACGTAACCGAGCAGGCGGCAGAAGCAACGGGCCTTCCCAAGGGAATGCCGGTGGCAACCGGTGGCCATGACTGCGAAATCGGTATGCTGGGCTCAGGCGTGTGGGAGCCGACAACCTTTGTGGACATCACCGGTACATGGGAGATGATCATCGCTATGCTGGACGAGTTTGCACCCACACGCGAGATGTTTGACAAAGGCATTGACTACGAAGCGCACTCCATACCCGGCAAATACCTGTGCCAAGGGTTGATGCCTGCAGGGAGCGTCGTCGAGTGGGTGCGCGACGGCTTCTACGCGGGAATGCCGCCGGAAGAAGCCTACGCGCTCATGGCCGAGGAGGCCGCCCAGTTCCCACCAGGCAGTGGAGGAGTGTTTGTTCTGCCGGCTTTTGTGAAAAGCTCGGGCCCGTTCGCGGCAGACCACTCTCTGGGCAGCATTTTGGGCTTAACCACCAGCACCAGGCGCGGACAGGTGGCCCGGGCTACGTTTGAATCGCTCTGCTTCCAGATGCGGCGCCAGATGGAAGTGATAGAGCGCTCCACCGGAGTAAAAAGCAAATGCCTCCGCGTGCTTGGCGGCGGCCAGAAGAACGACTTCTGGCTGCAGATGAAAGCAGACGTGACGGGCAAGCCGGTTGAGGTTCTCCAACATCCAGAAGTTACTCTCTTGGGCGTGGCCATACTGGCCGGAGTCGGCGCCGGCATCTACCGCAGTGCCGAAGAGGCCTTAAAAAGCCTTCCGTTCCCAGTGCGCGTGTTCGAGCCGCGCGGCGAGCTTTACGAGCCGCTCTCCAAGGCGTTCGAGCTCTTCTTGGAAGTGCCAACAGCGCTCAGCGGGTTCTACGCCCGCCACGAAGCCGCGGGAATCTAACCGCCGCTCTGCAAAAGGCTGTCAGCACGCCTTCGCGGCGTTGGCACGCCTGCCGACATACCGGCCTGTGCCGGCGGTCGTCTGCTTGTAAACTCTACAAGCGGCAGACGCCTGGTTTTTTCGATTTGGAGAAAGAATATGCGGCAGTCTGTACCTTCAGAGCTGATAAGGCAGGATTATTTTGAATTGGCCTCGCGGGTAACACTGCGCACAGAGCTTTCAGTGGCGCATCTCCTGCTGATTCAAGCAGTGGAAGGACACGCGCACACCGGCGCAGGCGCTTTCCAAGGCCACCGCTATGTGAACACCACAATCGATGATGTGGTGGAAGCTTTGCATCTGGACCCGCACCGAACACAGCACGAACGCCAGGCCCTTATCGACGATATTAAGGAGTTTGCTAGGCGCGTTATGCGCGGTGAGAAGCCAACCCGCCTGTTGAACGGCGAAGGCCGGCCGTTCTTGGGCATGGGGCTGTTCCGATGGCTCGATGTGGAGCCAGAGGACGTGCTGAGGGGTTTGTACCTCGGCGGCCTGCGCGATTCTCCAGACGTTAGGCGCGCAACCCAGGAAAGGTACGGAATCCAGATAGGCTACGGAGAGTGCCATTTTGTGGACACCCAGGTTATGAAGCAGTTGGATCTTGACGGAGAAAAGCTGGCCCGCACATCCAACGAGCACCGGATGGACGAATTCCGCGAAGCCGGCCTGATTGTACATCCACCCAAGCCGAAAGACGCAAAACATGTGCGCTATATGTATGTGCGCCAGCGCACAGGCCCAGGCGCTTCCGACGACTGCGCTATATTGGCCGCGGGATACCTTTACAGCTTCAGCGTGAGCGTTGGGGTCTTCCTCGCCGACGCGATCGATACTTTGGAGAAGTTTACACCGGAGTACGGCGACCAGGACGAGATGCTGGCGGAGGAGATACTTCGGGGCTTTCCAAACCTCGGCATAACTGATGAAGAAGTGTATCGCCTTACATACCTGGCTTCAATACCCCCGGAGCTGGAGGGGCGCCTTCCAGATCAATCCCTTCGCCATTTCCTGCAGGTGGATACAAAGGTGGATCAAACCATCATCGAAAGCCACTTCCTGTCCATATTGGGCTTGCCTTTTGCCCCCATGAAGCCGTCTCGCAACGAAATGTCCAACGAGGAGGTTTACCAGTACCTTCGCGAAAGAATTGCCGGGCTGAAAAGGAGTTAACGGGATTCAGGGGCTGGAGCCGCGCGAGCCCACCGCAGTCCGGTATCAACATCCGCCAGCGACAGTTTCCAGCTCCTGAGGTGGGTTAACGCTTTCCAAGTGCTTGTTCAGCACCTTTCTGAGGAACTGCCCCGTGTAGCTTCGTTCCTCTCTTGCCACATCTTCAGGGGTACCGGTTGCCAACAGCTCCCCACCGCGGTCGCCGCCTTCCGGACCCAGGTCTATTATCCAATCGGCGGTTTTGATAACATCCAGGTTGTGCTCTATCACCAAAACGGTGTTGCCGGCATCCACCAATCGGTTAAGCACATCCAAAAGCTTACGTATGTCTTCAAAGTGGAGGCCGGTGGTTGGCTCATCAAGAATGTACAGGGTGTTGCCGGTGCCCTTCTTAGAAAGCTCCGCGGCCAGTTTAACCCGCTGGGCCTCACCGCCGGAGAGGGTGGTGGCAGGTTGCCCCAATTTGATGTAGTCAAGGCCCACATCGTGGATGGTTGAAAGCTTGCGGACAATGGGCGGAATGGCCGAGAAGAATTCAAGGGCCTCTCCAACAGTCATATCCAGAACGTCAGCGATAGACTTGCCTTTGAATTTGACCTCTAACGTTTCGCGGTTGTAACGCTTTCCCTTGCACACCTCGCACGGCACGTACACATCCGGGAGGAAGTGCATCTCAATTTTGATTATCCCGTCGCCGCGGCAGGCTTCGCACCGGCCGCCCTTAAGGTTGAAGGAGAACCTGCCGGGTTTGTAACCGCGGATTTTGGCATCAGTTGTTTGAGAGTACAGCTCTCGTATCATGTCGAACACGCCTGTGTACGTGGCTGGGTTGGAGCGCGGGGTTCTACCTATGGGTGACTGATCTATGGCGATCACCTTGTCGATTTTCTCCCAGCCCTCAATTCTATCGTGGCGGCCCACCGGCATCCGCGAGCCGTGCAAACGCTGCATGAGAAGCGGATACAAAGTTTCCTGAACCAGAGTGGACTTTCCACTGCCCGAAACCCCTGTAACGCACACGAAAACGCCCAGCGGTATCGGCACATCGATGTTCTTCAGGTTGTGCTGGGAGGCCCCGTAAAGGACGATCCATCCCTTTGGCTCGCGCCTGGTCTTCGGTACTTCTATGCGGCGCACTCCAGCGAGATACTGCCCGGTAATGGAGTTCGGATTCTGCGCTATTTGATCCGGAGTTCCCGTAGCCACTACGTAGCCGCCGGCCTCGCCGGCCCCCGGACCGATGTCTATCACCCAGTCGGCCGAGCGAATGGTTTCCTCGTCGTGTTCCACAACGAGAATGGTGTTGCCCAAGTCTCGCAGGTGCATAAGGGTGTTGATAAGGCGGCGGTTGTCCCGCTGGTGCAGGCCGATGGAGGGCTCATCCAGTATGTAGAGCACGCCCATAAGGCCGGAGCCGATCTGTGTCGCCAAACGGATGCGCTGGGCTTCGCCGCCGGAAAGGCTTGCCGCCGGCCTGTCCAACGTTAGGTATTCAAGGCCAACATCCTTCAAAAAGCCCAATCGGGCGGATATCTCCTTAAGCACCTGCCGTGCAATAGTGTACTGGCGTTCGGTGAGCTTGAGGTTGGCGAGGAACCTATCCACTGCCTCAACAGAGAGTTTGGTAAGCTCCGAAATGTTCAAACCTCCCAAAGTGACGGCCAGAGACTCCGGCTTCAAGCGCATGCCCTTACAGTCACTGCACGGACGGGATGACATATACTGCTCGAGCTGTTCCTTCATGTAAGGAGAGCTGGTTTCCTGATAGCGCCTCTTCAAGATGGGAATAACCCCGTCGAATCTGGTCTCGTAAGAACGGCGTATTCCGTAGCGGTTGGTATACGTAACCGGGAGGCGTTTGCTGGTGCCGTAAAGGATTACCTCTATCTGCTCTTCCGAAAGCTCCCTAAGCGGGGTGTAAACCGAGAAGCCGTAAGCGGCGGCTATGCTTCGGAAGACCTGCGGGAAGTACTCACTGGAGGAATCCGCAAATGGGATAACCGCTCCGTCGGCCAGAGAGAGATTGCGGTCCAGAATAAGCTCCGGATCGAACTCCATGCTACTGCCGAGGCCGTGGCAGGTTGGACATGCGCCGTAAGGCGAGTTAAACGAAAAATTCCTTGGAGCGATCTCGCCGATGCTGATGCCGCAGTCAGGACAGCCAAACTGTTCCGAGAAGAGCAGGTCACGCGGTTCTGCACCGTCTCCATCCGGGATGTTTATGGTGGCCAATCCGTTGGCAAGCTTGAGGGCCGTTTCCAAGGAATCGGCGATGCGGGTTTTTGCATCCTGCCGCACAACCAAGCGGTCCACAACAGCCTCAATGGTATGCTGGCGGTACCGGTCCAGCTCGATGTCATCTGTTACCTCGTATATCTTCCCGTCCACGCGCACGCGGACGAAGCCCTCTTTTCTGATGTCGTCCAGAACACTTCGGTACTCGCCGCGCCGCCCGCGGACCAAGGGCGCCAAAATCTGGATGCGCGTTCCCTCTGGCAGGGCCAAAACAGCGTCAACCATCTGCTCTACCGTTTGCTGGGATATCTCCTTGCCGCAGTTCGGGCAGTGGGGAATGCCAATTCTGGCGTAGAGCAGACGTAGGTAGTCGTATATCTCGGTGACGGTGGCAACCGTGGAGCGCGGGTTGCGCGCGGCCGACTTTTGGTCTATAGACACGGCCGGGGACAAACCCTCTATGTAGTCTACATCAGGCTTGTCCATCTGCCCCAAAAACTGGCGGGCGTAAGCCGAGAGCGACTCCACATACCGCCGCTGTCCCTCGGCGTATATGGTGTCAAACGCCAGTGAGGACTTGCCGGACCCAGAAAGCCCTGTAATAACCACCAGCTTATCCCTGGGGATTTCCAGGTCGATATTCTTCAGATTGTGCTGTCTGGCTCCACGAATTATGATTTTATCCTGAGGCATACCACCCGCCGATCACAATTGTGCATGTGAAGTGCAAGCCGCCGAGCTGATTACGCGGCGGCTTTCAAAGAGCCCTTCAAAATTATCGGCAAGGAACACCGCTGTTGTCAACAGCGAAATCCGCCCAAACCAAATAAATGTTCGGCAGTTTGTTCTATTTCTTTCTGGCGAGCTCCTTGAGGGCGGCAACAACATCACTGCCGTGAGTGGCTACTTTGACATGACTGTCGATTTTGCGGATCACGCCCTTGGGGTCGATGAAGAAGGTCACCCGCTTCG
>JBMFPP010000143.1:0-6877 GCA_049969055.1 Armatimonadota bacterium
CTGTGTTCACCTTCTGCAAGATTGAAGACACGCGGGTTCAGCGTGAGCGGCGCCCCGCCGGCCCTCCCGTTCACCCGACTCCACTGCCATTTGGGCGACCACGTGCCCTCTGCGCAGTCGAAGATGTCCTCCTGACCCTCGTCCACTGCAACAGTGAAGGAATCTTGGCCGTCTTTCGGGGCCAGCACTCTGCACCAAATCACATACTCGCCGGAAACAGGTGCCGTGAAAGTATAAGAGGCGCTTCCGGAGTTAGCGGTCCCAGACGCGATGTACTTTCCGCCTGAAACGTTTGCATCGGTAATCGCAGACATGGGCTCGGTGAGCTGTCCGGATTCCGCTTCGAAGTAGATGCGCACAGGGGTGCCGGGACCAATTGCAACAGCCTGCCACTGAACCGTCCTGGTCTGGCCGGGAGCCAAGCCGGGTATCAAAACAACTGCGTTGCCGCTCCCGTCTATCGTTGGAGCGGTGCGCACTCCGTCAACTGTGACACTCTCCTCCAGCAAGGAGAGCGCTGTGTCCGGCGGAATGCGGAACAGCGGCGCGGCTATCTGCAAAGCGGAGGTGTTAACCAGCTTTGCGGTAAACGTAACCACGTCGCCGCGGCTCAACGCCGTCTTGTCTGCAGATATGGTGGTTGTGATGATGTCTGAGCCAACGGACAGGCCGGCCAGCAGGACTAAAATACTGCAGACCGCCGCCAGCCATATCCACCGTCGTCTGGAGCTGTTCCGGAGCTTCATCGGTTTGCGCCTCCAACCCTTTGGTGTAACCCGGCATTGAGTTTGTTATTTTTGGGTCCTTTTTTCGCTTCCCAGAGTTAAATTCCTGCGGCGGGCCGGCACGCAGGAGCTAGCTCTAAGGCTCCAGCACTTTGCCCAAAAGATGGTTCACGATCCAGCACACGTCGTCGGATTGTATCCGTCCGTCGCCGAAGCTTTTGCCGTTCAAGCCGGGCTTCGGGCGCACGTCGCAGTTTGCCAGGATGGACGGAGGCGGATCTTCGTGCTTCAGCAGGAACAGGTCGAACACCATAAGCACATCTTTGCTGGTAACCACTCCATCCCCATCTGCATCGCCGTACAAGCGCTGAATGAGTAGAACGAGCTGCGCCGGAAGTTCTTTTACGGTGCCGCCGTCCTGCCAAGAAGCGATGACTGTTATGGTCACCGGCTCGGCGCCGGCCGAGAGCGCTGTCAGCAGTGCGAAAAGCATCAAAGCGATGCATATTACTTTACCGTAGCCTGCCATTTTACCACCCTGCTTTGACCTGCTTCCAGATCTGGAACAGTTACCGTTGCTTCCGTGTCGCTGACGGTTGCCGCCACCGGTGAGCCGTCCACCGTAAAGCTGTTCGCAATGATGGTGAGTGCTGGGTTGGCGGGGATCTTCAGCACAGGGGCGATCATTTTCCACCCGAGCCTTACAAGCTCCAGCACGTTCGACGTTACTGTGACCTGCTGACCGGTACTTGGGTCTTGGTAGGTTGTCGAGCAGGTTATGGTGATGGGTTTGTTGGTGTCGTTATTCTTCAGCGTTACGGTGAAGGTAACGATTTCCCCGGCTTTGGCAGACGTTTTATCGGCTTCAACAGTGGTTGTTACCAGATCGGCGGCCGAAACCGCACCCACTGCGGCGTACAAAAGCGCCGCTGCTGCCAATTTCCCAATCAATGCGGTTATGCGAACTCTCCTCATCGCTTCAACTCCTGATGAAGAGCTCAGCAAAACCAACGAGCGATCGATGGAACTGCTGAACCCTTCAGGTGTTATGCAGTTTGCTTGGCTATCTCTTTATGCCATATATCGCCGCAGATTTCACAAAACGCCGATGGGGGACCAGGGGCTTTCGGTTCTTTGAAAAGCATTGTTGAAGCGATTGAGGTTCTTGACAGGGCGGTTGCAAAGTGATAACATAACGGCGAAGGTAAGCTTCAGCATCGGCCGCGGGGTGAGGCCAGGAAAAGCAAAATCGTCTGGGCGAGAGGAAGGTCTTATGAGTGCACCGGTTCGCACCGCTTCTTTTCGGCTTTTGCGCTTCTGCACTTCCCTTCTTCTCGTGTCTCCGATAGGTGCTTTCTGCGTTTGTCCACCGTGACGATTCACCGGTTTGGCGCGATATAAGCAGACAGCGCCCAAAGGAGAAGCCCAGAAACCGGCTTGGTGTACACGCGGATTTGTTGGATTTCCTGTCCGCCGCTTCCGGAGCTTGGCGCCTTCCCCGAGCCCGGATCTTCCGCCGGTCCGGAAGACTACTCAAGGGCGGCGGACAGGTGTGCCCTCGAAAGGGGGCGACCGCGAGGCGTGGAGGTCGACCCGCTTCCACGCCTTTTTAATTCAAAAACCTTGGCATCCCTGCCAAGGTTTTGAGAACATCCCCAAACAGCATCACCGCACCCCGGTTTGTGTTCTTTCGCACTAGACCGCTGTTTCCAGCGCTTTTGACTGAGAGATACAGCGGCGCTCCCAATACCGGTAGGCCAAGACGCGCAGGTCGTAATAGGCAAACCAAAGCCTGTCAAAAGGGCTTTTGGCGTAACGAGCGCGAACCTCGCGTCCCTCCTTAAGCTGAAGCTGTATCTCGGTGCTGGTTTTACTGCTCGGATGCATGCGGAAGTTAGCCAGAACCTCTGGAACGTAAACTGCCGGGAACTTCTGGCCTATGCGTATCCAAAGGTCGTAATCCATGGCATGCCTCAGGCTGATGTCGAGCTGACCAACTGCCTCGAGGGCTTCTCTCCGGATGAATACGGTTGGTTGGAAGATGTAGCTGGCGCCGGCGAGTATCAAGCGGCGCAGGTTGAACGGCCGCGAGCGCCGCCGTATGAGAATCCTGTCTTCATGGTCCACAACGTTCATATCGCCGTAAACCATGCCTGCATCCGGATTGGCTTCCAATGCCGCCAAAGCGGTGGAAAAAGCGCCTGGGGCGTAGGTGTCGTCCGAGTTTATCCAACCGATCACCTCGCCTGTGGTCATGCGAATGCCTTTGTTGACAGCGTCCGATTGACCGCGGTCGGGTTCAGATATCCATCGGATTTGGGGGTAGCGCTTGAGAATCTCGATGGTTCCGTCGGTGGAGCCGCCGTCTACCACCAAATACTCAAGCTGTGGATGGTTCTGGCTCAGCACACTGAGGATGGTTCGCTCGATAAAGCGGGCTTGATTGAACGACGGTGTGATAATGCTCAATGTCATCGTTTGCCGTCCTATCAAAAGTGTCTAGCTCTTCCGGATAACGCCGCGGAGCTTGTCTTGATGAACATCGGGAAGATAGCACAGAACATTATCTCCATGCTGGCATTCTTCGAGGTTGCGAACGACGGCAAGGCCGCGCCATCCCAGCTTCACGCGGATGAAACGGTAGCCGCGCTCAGCCAGCCTTTCGAGGGCGGCATACGGCGAGAAACCACCGCGGTTGGCCGTCTCGCAGTTGATCTCGCATAGCCACATCGGGGGTTGCGGAGAATTCAGCAAGGTTTGCGCCCCATCGATGATGTCAGGTTCGGCTCCCTCGACGTCTAGCTTGATCAGGACTGCGGCTTTTTTACTCATGTGCCGGGCGCAGTACTCGTCCAGTGTGAGGCAGGGTACATCCAAAGAATGGTTTTCGGCCCCGCACTCCGGGAATATAGATATTTCCCCATGAGGTCCATCTTTTGGAGCGAATAGACGGATGGTGCTGGTGGTGCGTCCGAGCGCAGTTTTATTCAAACGCACTATCGATTCGCAGTTGTTCAGCATGCAGTTCCGCTGCAGTTTTTCAAACAGAAAAGGAACTGGCTCGAACGCGTGGACAACCCCGTCCGGAGCCACGCACTTGGCGAATAAGGTGGTGTACCAACCGATGTTTGCACCCACATCCAGCACAACATCGCCGCTTCTGAGCACTCGGCGCACCAATCTGGATGTGCCGGCTTCGTAAATGCCGAGGATATGTATGCACTCGTACCCTCGGTCATCCGGGAATCGAAGATCGAAGCGGGTGCCGTAAATACTTGCGGTTTGGATGCTTCCGATCCTGTTTAGGAGAGGAGCGGAAACGGTGCACAGTCGCCCTTTGCCTTTGAACACCGGCGAATAGCGTCCATAGACATATGCCATTCCCAGAAGTACTCTTGTTAGAACCTGTGCCTCCAATTTCTAGTTGCCTCTACGCATTCGCTTCCATTATGATACGCACATCACTTCCGCCAGAAAAGGTTGAGGTTCTTGGTGAACGTGCACTGCCGCACAGAGTGATTCGACTGCCACATCAGAACTCCGCAGTACACGGCTAAAGAAAACACTCCTCCGAAAGGAATGTTCTTCTGGTGGAAAAGCAGAAGCACCGCTGCAGCCGCAAAGGCCGAAATCACTGGTTTGGCCGCGCTTCGCCACGGCGCCGGTGCAAGGTGCTTCCCCATCACGCAGAGGCCCACTGCGCACAGAACACTCTCGCTTGCCAGGAAGCTAAGCGCTCCTCCAACAGCCTTGAGACTCGGTATGAAAACAAAAGCCAGGGGTACGTGCACCACCGAAGCCGCCAAGTACATCCAAGGGACCAAACGCTGGATGTTTATACAAAGGCACATGTAGTTGAAAAGCCAGTTTAAACATAAGGGAACGATGGCGAAGGAAAGCACGCGGAGCACCGGTTCGGATTCGGCAAACCGGCTGGAGAAGACAGAAAGCACCACCGGCCGCGCTGTTGTGTAAACGATCAGCGTGGCCGCTAGGCCGGCAGTTACTAGTGCTGTGAAGGTGATGGAGTAAGAACGCTTTAGAAATTCACGGTCGGACTGCCCCTGTCTGGCCAAGGATGGGAAAGCGGCCATTAGCAACAGCCACGGTACCATGCGGAAAGTCTCCAGAAGCTTGAAAGGCGCGCTGAAGACCCCCACCTGGTGCTCTCCGTGGAAGTGCTGAAGAAGCACGGTGTCGAACCGCCAGTGGAATCCCCAGAGTGCTCCAAAAGCCAAAAGCGGCACGGTGTGTGCAAAAAGCTCTTTTAAGCGCTTTCGATCGATGGTTGGAAGCGGACGCAGCGCTTTCAAGGCAACGAACATGCTCAGCATGGATACCAAAGATTGGGAACCAAGCGCCGCGGCGAAAATGGCCAGGAAGCCCAGGTTAAGCTTTAAAACCAGCACGAACAGTGCGAGAAACAGCGTTCGTTCGAGGGCGGTAACAGCCGTTTCCCAGTGCATGCGGTCCAGACCGCGGCATATCGCTATGGGAATGTCGGCGATAAGGCGTGCACACGACGTACACGCGGCCACAAGCCCGGCGGTGCGAACCACTCCTCCTAAGGACTCCTGCCTTAGAATGTCCGTTACATAGAAGACGGCCGCACTAACCGCAACCACAACTATTCCGCCCGCGACCTGCAGGAGGATGGACGCCCAGAAGATATGCTTTGCTTCTTCCCTGGAACGAGAAACCTCCCTTGTGACGATGGTGCTGGCTCCAACACGCACCACAGCTTCTGCGAAAGCAACAACCGAAAGCACGAAGGCAAATCGGCCGAAGCCTGCTGTGCCGAGGTACCGCGCAAGCAGTGCGGCAAAAATCACCTGGGCCGCCAGCTGTATGCCGTTGGCTAGCGCTAAGAAAAACGAATTCCGTGCAAGAATCTTTACTTTTAGCTCGCTCATGATGCGTTAGCCTTCTTCCGCAGACCGTGCTGGCGTACTGCCGGCCGCTAGTGCCGTCCAGTTAATCCCAACGAGGAAGCCGAGTAGCGGTGAAAAAGCCACGTGATTCAAATTTCCCGACCAAATTCCAATGAGTGCAAAAGGGATCAGTGCGCACACCGTTCCTGCGGCGTAACAGCTCAAACTCGGTACCGATCTGGTTTTGACCGCAGTGCCAACAGATGCGGCGTAAATCCAAATAAGGCCTATAAGCCCCGGGAGCCCCAGCTTAATTGCATAATAGAGGAGGGAGTTGTGGAGGAATTCGCCTCTCACCATTTTTCCTTGCACTGGATCGAAAGATTCGATCTCGGTGCCCAGCCCGGATCCAAGAATCGGATTTGCAAGCCACTTCAGAAGTGCCGCCTGTCCCTCCAGCAGTCTTGCGGCTTGTGAGGCATCCTCTTCTCCCTGCGCGAAGGAGACTACGCGCTCGGCCAGCAGAGCGCCTAGGGATTGGCGATAGGCGATGGAACGCCCAAGAATTGGGGTAACAAATATCACCAGCGGCAGAGATATCACAAGCGCCTTAACAACCACCATTCTCTGGCGAAGCGAAAGAAATAGGAGAACCATTGCAATGCCCAAGGCAAACTGAGCCCAAACCGACCTAGTAAAGGAAAGGAGTACAGCGCACAAGAAAAGGGCCTGAGCCGGCGGCAGAAACCACCAATCACGTCGGCGCCTGCGCGACACCCAAAGCGGAATCAGGAAGCTTGTGGCGATCGGAAGCATTTGAACCGGTATGCGAACGTCCCTCACTTGAAAAAGAGCCATGCCCGGGTCAATCGTAAGCACGTGAACAATCTGCTGTACCCCCACTGAAACGGCGGCCAATATAATCACCACGATTAAGAAGCGCAGTTCATCAGCGGATGCCGCGTAAGCCGATGTTATAAACAGCGCTAGTAGAAAGTAAACCTGAACCCTTATGTCCTTGAACATGGCATACAGTGGGTTTGAATTGAAGAAGGCCATCGCGATTCCAAGCGCGATCGAGGCTGCGTAAACTAAAAGCGGTATTATTAGGTACGGTGGCAGGGGCTTTCTTCTGACTCCTGCCGCGGCCGCTGAAACCGCCGAGGCGGCGGCCAACAGTGCCGCGCCGTCAAGCAAGCTTATCGGTACGGCAATATTGAGCAAGCCGCGGCTTTCAAAGCGGTAGTCCAGCAAGAGGCCGTAGCTGAGGCCGCACGACGT
>JBMFPP010000144.1:0-6858 GCA_049969055.1 Armatimonadota bacterium
CTGACAATGACCCGATGGATACCCTCAAGAAGTTTTGCCGTTCAATTTACTCATTGTTTGTTCGGCAAAACTTCTTGGAAGCGCACGCCCCCGTCCTCCCGCCCTTCTCACATCAGGAGCCCGACCTCTTTATTGGGAGCTAAAGGCATTAGAAACCAAGCTCCTTTCTCTTCGCAGTGACCAAGGATGAATGGGGCTTTCACTTGCTCTCGATCCCTTTTGGAGGGGGCGAATGCCGAAGTGGAAAAATTATCCGTGCGTTCAAATACGGAAAGCGGCCGGACCAAGCGCATGCATCCAGCCGCTTTCTGTATGCACCGGCGGGTTTCCGCCCGACGCGCTACACCTCCGAGTTTGCCTTCACGAACTCAACCAGCTCGTCCACTTTGGCGAAGGCAAGGCAGGTTACTGTGTCTGCACCACCGTAGTATATAGCCATGCGGTAGGTAGGCGGATCAACCAAAGCGGCGCACGGGAAGGCAACGTTTGGAACATCGCCCACGCACTCATACAGCTCCTGCGGAGAGAGAATATACGGCGCAGAACGGTACAGAACCTTCCAAGGCTGTTCTAAGTCGAGTATAGCGGCGCCCATACTGTAAACGAACCCGTTGCACGACGTCAGCACTCCGTGGTATATAAGCAGCCACCCTTCGCTTGTTTCGATGGGCGTGGGTCCCGCCCCGATCTTCGTGCTCTGCCAGCCGCCTTTGGGGCTCATCACGTGGCGGTGCTTGCCCCAGTGGCACATATCGGGGCTTTCGCTGTAAAAAATATCGCCAAACGGGGTGTGCCCGTAGTCGCTGGGCCGGCTGAGCATAGCATACTTACCGTTGATCTTGCGGGGAAACAAAACTCCGTTTCGGTTGCAGGGCAGGAAAGCGTTCTCAAGCTGGTAGAAAGTCTCAAAATCGTAGGTGTAGCCAACACCTATAGTCGGTCCGTGGTAGCCGTTGCACCAAGTGATGTAGTACCGGTCTTCTAACCAGCAGACGCGCGGGTCGTATCCATACTCAAACCGGCCGACTTCCGGGTCGTCGCAGATGAAGCGTATAGGCTCGTTGTTTATCTGCCAGTTGATGCCGTCTTTGCTTCGACCCGCATGCAGTTGCATCCGCCGCCGCTTGTCGTCACAGCGGAATACGCCGGCGAAGCCGTCTTTGAACGGCACGGCGGCGCTGTTGAAAATACTGTTGGACGAAGGAATGAGGTTGCGGGGAATAATAGGATTTCTACTGTAGCGCCACACCACATCACTGCACCCCTCGGGGCGGTCTTCCCAAGGGATATTCGGCAGCGGCGGGCCGACAACGGTGAGTTTCTGTGCCATGGTGCCACCTTTCCTAAACAGAAAATTGAGATTATTCAGAGGGCTTCGTCGCCACGGTCGCCGGTTCTGATGCGCACAGCGTCATCCATCGTGGAGATGAAAATCTTTCCGTCGCCGATCTCTCCAGTGCGGGCGGCATTTACAATGGCTTCCACAACCGGCTCGGCCAATTCGTCCGGAACCACGATCTCCAGCTTGATTTTGGGCAGGAGGGTGACTGTGTATTCCAATCCGCGGTACCGCTCGGTGAGGCCGCGCTGTCTGCCGTAGCCGCGCACATCGAGAACAGTCATGCCGCGGACACCGAGCTCCTCAAGAGCCGCCTTCACCTCCTCTAAGCGCTGGGGGCGAATAACGCACTCAATCTTCTTCAACTTTCTGCTCCTTACCGTGGCATTTACTACCGCGCCTATTATAGACCTGCCGGCGCTTTACACGCAACGAGCAAGCGGTCGAAAAGTGTAGTTCTAAGATTCACAGTGATCGGCAGAAAGCAGTATGAACCCCTGATGCACATCCAGCCTGCTTATGGTTGCCTTCAACCGCACTTTTGAGAGAAGTGTTTCCACATCAACCACCAGTTCGTTCCCAGATGCAGAAAGGTAGTCCGCCTTGGCCTGGGACGCAACCCAGGCGCATACAAGAGAGCGCGGAACCAGCGGTACATCCAGCCTTTCCAGGGTTAAGTAAACCCTGCCGTCTTTCAGCAAAGGGGAGAGCTGTGCATTGATGGTGCGGTTGCCTATTAAGGGTATGTCTCCATCAAGTGACACGAGCACTTTCCCGGGAATAAGGGATACGGAAACCTTCCTAACAGCAGAGCCCGGACGCACCAAGCGGCTCAGAAGCCAGTTCATGTCGGCTTCGGTAACAACTCCCTCGAGGGTATGGATCTCCATTCAAACTCCCGGCATAGAAAAGAGTTTTCAAAAATATCTTCGGCGCAGTGCACCTGGTCTCCTTGGCGCTTTGGCAGCAAAATGCAGGCCGCACTGCACCAGAGACCGCGGTCGCAGATGGCTTTGCCAACCTCCGTTCGCAGTATGAAAATTCGCCCCTATTTTGAGCAGAAAAGCTTTAACCCACCCGCAGGACCAACTATTTTTTCAGCGAAACGATGGTGCGGGAGGGATGATTACTGTGAAGACTGTCAAGGTGGGCCTTATAGGCTCCGGCTTTGTGAGCGAAATCCATATGGAAGCTTTCCAAAGCGTGCCGTGGGCCGAGGTTATAGCTGTGGCTTCTCCAACGGAGGAGCACGTGCGCAGTTTTGCCCAGCGCCACCAACTGCCGCGCTGGTTCACCGACTACCGCAAAATGCTGGAGATGCCCGAGATCGACGTTGTGACCTGCGCTGTTCCAAACTACCTGCATTGCCAGGTTGTGGTTGATGCCGCCAGCGCCGGGAAGCATGTGATCTGCGAAAAACCGCTCTGCATGAACTTGGATGAGGCCGACCGCATGATAGAAGCATGCCGTAAAGCTGGTGTCAAGCTTATGTACGCGGAGGAGCTGTGCTTCACCCCGAAATATGTGAGGGCCAAGCAGTTGGTCGATGAAGGCGCACTCGGCAAAGTTTATCTGGTTAAGCAGAGCGAAAAACACTTCGGGCCGCACTCCGAATGGTTCTGGGATGTTGAGAAAAGCGGCGGCGGGGTAACTATGGACATGGGATGCCACGCCGTCGAGTTCTTCCGATGGATATTGGGCCGGCCCAAGGCAGTCGGTGTTTACGCCCAGATGGGCACCTATGTGCACTCAGACAAAACGCGCGGCGACGACAACTCGCTTATAATCGTAGAGTTTGAGAACGGAGCTGTTGGCCTTGCCGAGGAGTCTTGGGCGAAACCCGGCGGCATGGATGATAGGGCAGAGGTGTACGGTTCCGAAGGTGTCACCTACGCCGATCTGCTTCACGGTAATGCCCTAACCACCTACAGCGAACGCGGTTACGGCTACGCAGTTGAGAAAGCCCCAACCACAAAGGGGTGGACCTTCACCATATACGAAGAGGCCTGGAACTACGGCTTTCCGCAGGAGATGGCGCACTTTACGGCCTGCGTGCGCGACGCCGAGCGAAAACCGGATGTCACCGGCGAAGACGGAAAGGCGGTGCTGGAGATACTGTTTGCGGCATATGCAAGCGCCGGGGAGGGAAAGCGAATTTCTCTGCCTTACACTCCTCCGCCGGAAGCGAAAAAACCCTTTGATCTGTGGCGCCGCTGAACCGCACTGGCTCTTTTGTCAAAGTAGAAAGCCCCGCTCGGTCCCAGATCTGGCTTCGAGCGGGGCAGTGTTTACCATGCGGGCGCCAAACCCCCTTCCGCAGGTTTGACGCCGTTCAAACAACAGCAGTCTGCAGATTACGGAGGTGGAAGCCTCCGAGTTTTTGCGTACTCCCGCGATTTCGAATCGATGAAGAACATGTAGTACAGCGGCCCATATATAACCCTGTTGCCGACGCGGTCAAGGATTACATCCGACTTGTACCATTTGGCGTGCTGATCAGCAAGCAGCCAGTTGCCCCCGCCGTTGTGGCGGTTTGCCGGCCAGTCGTTGTTCTCACGCGGGTAGAAGGTTCCGTCGTTCAGGCCGCCACCGCCAACGCTGGTCCTTTCGTTCTCCTCCATGAGCAGAATCGTTTCTGCAGGTTCCTTCACGTCATCCTGCGATATGGGCTGGTTCCAAACGTGCCGCGTGGTACCCTGCGTGTAGAACTCGTCGTTGATGCTGTAAGAAAGGAAGGTTGGCGAGTTGTTGTCCGCCTGTCCCTTTGGGGTTTCGGAAGGGCATACATAGGCTTGAACAGTCTTCACGTAGGGGAACAACTGCCCCTTCCTAACGTCGATTATCCAGTGGTTGGGCGATACAACCCAGCCCGGGCTTGTACCCACAACACCGGAGAAGGGATATGTGCCGTCCCAGTCGTCCAGGTACATCTGGAAGCCGGTGCCCAACTGCTTCAGGTTGTTCAAACAGGTTGTCTGGCGGGCCTTCTCCCTGGCCCGGGCAAACACCGGAAACAGAATAGCCGCCAGAATTGCAATGATTGCAATAACCACCAAAAGCTCAATAAGCGTAAATCCTCTTCTTCTCATACCACATCCACCATCCCAATTTTAGACTATATTACGCCAAGCGGCAGAATTTCCTCCTAACAAGAGACCCGCAAAACTGAGCGCAGTACAAAGATCAACCAAATTCAACCACCCCAAAACTTTATACCCACCATTTGCGCATGCATATCTGCATGCAAATTGGCTCCGCGCAGGGGATTACGGGGATTGGATGGAGCTAGGCGCGGAATAGAGCCAAGTGAATCAAGAGCATCTTTCGCTTTATTCAATTTGGGGTTCACAGCCAAAGCTCGGCGCAGTTCTGCCTCCGCATCGCGCTCGTAACCCAAACTAGCGTAGATCATGCCCAAATGGTAGTGCTGTTCAGCCTCTCCGGGACTGCGGTCCACCGCTTTCTCAACCAAATCGCGGGCCGCGTTCAAAAGCTTCTCGGCCTGCCTTTCGCGGCCGGATTTCAGATCTTCCAGAGCCTGACGGTAATACGCCCAACCAAGGCTGTCCATAATAAACGCTTCGTTGGGAGCAAGCTGATGGGCCTTTTCCAGCATTTTAACGGCTGTACGAAGGTTGCGGCCCTGATCGGCCCACATATACCCGAGGTTGTTAAGAACGAGGGGATCGTCCGGCCGAAGCCTCAGCGCCTGCAGATAGGCCTCCTCCGCACGGTCAAGGTCGTTCAGGTTGTGATAGCACAGCCCCAACATAGAGTAAAGGGATGCGTCTTGGCTTCTGCGAGCAACTTTCTCAAGCACCTCTGCCGCCTCTCTCCACCGCTTGTGCGAAACCCAAGCCCGCGCAATGATAAGCGCAAGCCTCGGATCGTTGGGTCTGTACCGCAAAGCCTCGTCGAATGCCTGTTTTGCGGCAGTGTAATCCCCACGCTTTAAGCTAGCCTCACCCATAGCCACTTTCGAGGCCGGCCTTACCACCGAGCACCCGCACAAAAGGGAAGCAAGGAAGAGCAGGATAAAAAGATACCTCAGCATTCCAGCAGGGCCACCTCTAAAATCAGGATTGTGCGGCTGAATGTTCTTGCTCAAAACCCATGCCCGTTGAGCATTGCCTTCAAAATCTCCGAGTACATCCGCCCGCGCGAAATCAACCCCCTCCAGAATCCCAGCTTTTCTTCCTTGATAGTATGAGTCACACCGTCCAGAACCACGGTAGACACGCGCAGTCCGCAGGCCCTGGCGTGCTTTCCTATAGCCATCTCAACGCCGAACCTGGCGGTTGACAGCCCGGGGATAGATAGGAAAAAGCCGCGCGGAACCACACGCTGGCCGGATATGTACGGCACCAGCCGCTGAGACAGATCCGTAAGCCACCATCCACCCCGGAACACACCGATCGACATATCCGCCGAACCGCTAGCTACAACCTCAACCAGTTCGCACACATGCTGAGGTTTTAGGCCGATCAGATCTGCATCGAAGAAGGCCAGTAGGTCGGCATCCGTTTCGGAGGCGCCTGCCAGCATGGCCCCTCCTTTCCCAACGTTTTGGGTGAGCTTCACCGCGTACACGCCGGATTCTGACTTGGCTACCTCGTAGGTGTCATCCGTCGATCCGTCGCTCACCACGATTATCTCGTCAGTGGCTTTGGAGTCTCGAATAGCCGAGATTACCGACCTAATCCTGCTTGCTTCGTTGTAAGCGGGCACCACAGCCGCAATCCGCAAGAAACTGCCCCCCTGAACAAAGCTTGTAAGATGCACCACCAGCAAATCTAACCTTTTTGGTTTTCGGTGCCTCACAAGGGTTTCCTTCTTTCCTGCGCATACCACTGTGAAGCGCAGGAGAAGGGCTAAGTGTCAAGCTTTTCTCAGCGTGTTGACTCGGCTAAAAGCCCTGGCGTATATTGCCGTTGGCAGACAATGCCGCGATTTTGTGCGCGGTTCTTTCCGGCAAATCGGCGGAAAAGAAAGGAGCAGTATATGCTGGGGTTTACTCGAAAGGTGATCGGCGAACTGGACAACTCCGACTCTGGAGCGAACATGAACACGTTTTTCTCGGTGGCGGATATCAACGCCGACGGCTGGCCGGACATAGTTGTGTGCGGACGAGACGGCAAAATGGCCTGGTTCGAGAACAAAAACGGCGGACTAACCTTCCAACGCCATATAGTGGCAAACGTAACCTGCCAGGAGTGCGGCGGTACGGCCTGGGATCTTACCGGCTCCGGATACTTGGACATCATAAACGGCGGCGATTGGCGCTCCGACGAGCTTTCATGGTGGGAGAACCCGGGTCCAAACAACGGCACCTGGCCCAGGCGTGTTATTGCTAAAACCTCGCACAACCAGTTTCACGATGTGGCGATCGGCGATGTAACCAACGACGGCCGCGTCTCGCTTGTTTTCTGGAACCAGGGAAGCGGTTCCCTTTATTGGGTGCCTTTGCCGGGTGAACCGAGAAGAAGCCCCTGGCCCGATATAAGGATTATCGCCGAGGG
>JBMFPP010000145.1:0-6756 GCA_049969055.1 Armatimonadota bacterium
GGGTTCGGCCGCAGAAACTTTTTCCACCACAGTAAGGCGGCCATATCCGCTGGACGTCTTGCCACCGACACCGTAATCTTCCAGCGCCTGCTGGAGGAGCTTGAGTGCAAACTCCGCCCAATCCTTGCTCGGACCAGATGTGGCCACCAAAAAGGAGCCGCGCACGCTTATAAACGGCACCGGGTTCGGATCGTCGAAATCCCACGGCCACCTCGAGCACTCTTGGTAGTACTTGGGATGGTGCGTTGTGATAACATCTCGGACGAACGGCTTGTCTTCCGGCGCGGAGTCTGGAACATACCAGGCATCCAGGTAATTCACGTAACCGGCGCTTTCGGTGTTACCAAACAAAATCCTGTGATACTCGCCTTGGTAGCCTTCGTCTGCAAACAGCTCGCAGCATCCCTGAAGCGATCCAAGCACCTGCTGTGCATAGTGACGACTGAGCCCCTTCAGCGCAGAACCCGGAATGATAGGCGCGCCGTAGATGCGGTGCAGTGTGAGGCCGGCTTCCAGCACGTTCTCGCCGCCCAAGCCCACAATAAGGCGGCCCTCCACCTTCATTTCGGCGAACGCAGTGTTGGGCTGATTCCCGAGCAAATCCTTCCAGCGCTCGTAGGCTTTCCGATACACCTCGCTGGGAGAGGTCTCGACAATCTTGTTCAGCAACTCGTCCTTTGCACGACTGCCGCCGGCGCCGGTCTCTTGTCTCTCGAGCCACCTATCAAAGAACAGGCTGGCGTTGGAAACAACGCGAACCTCGCCCGGTTTTGGCAGAGCTAACCTAAGGGAATCAACCGGCATAGCTTTACCCTCCTCCGCTCTCAGCACCTTCCGCGCTCTCAACGCCGAGGATGGACGAAGCAAACCGCTTGTAGTACACCCAGGCCGAGAGCACCTCGCGCGTCATGTGCATATACTCCACCATTTCCGCCCCGCGAATCCTGTCCATCAGCTGGTCGGTTTGTATGCCGAGCGTGTGGGCAACGTGATCGAGGACCAGCGCCATGGCCTTTTTCTGATCTCCGCCGTTGGGATCCGCCCGCTCCTGCACATAAGCCAGCGCCTGGCACAAACCGCAGGCGCGGATCAGTGCAGGCAGTTTGTGGCAGTAAGCACCGTACTTCTTCCAAACGGATTCCCCCTCGGTGTTTTTCACCTCAGTCACCTTCTGATAAGCATTGGAGAGAAACCTCTGCTGGCGCGTCATTGTGCACCTCCGGTTAGATACAGGCGAACCAGCCCCCTGCCAACGCTGGCATTGCCGCCAATTTGCACAATCTGCTCGAAAGCCGGCTTTATAACGCCGTAAAGCTCATCCGCCGAGGCCCCGTTCCGAGGAATTGCAATAAGCGGAGCGGCAAAGATCGACTCCGCCGGAACCGCCTCCTCGTACCAAAGGCCTCCTTTATCTACCGTCTTCTTCTTATCCTCGATTCTGATGCGGGCGGTCACCTCCGTCGCCGTCTCGCACAGGAACCCGAACGTGTCGTCGTGAACCACAGTCAGCCGCTCCTCCACGAACTGCGCCCACTGCCGATCTCCTGCGAACAGCGCCTCCGAGAGCAGACCAGCAAGCGCGTCCACCGCAGAAGACAAATCCTGTACAGGCTCTAGGTCCAAATCCTCCAGAATGACCTTGTTGTTGTGGGTAAGCTTGGTCTTGGTAGTAACAGCTGTTTGGCTCTTCTCAAGAGAGCCGGACCAATCCGCGTTGAACCGCAGGCCGAGATTCACATAATCCCTCTTGAGCCTGGCAATGACAAGCGGAGATGTAACCCAAGCGAAAGTGCCCATCAAGCTTCTAACCGGCAGGCATACGATGCGGGCATCGCCGAAAATTAGGCACCCTGCACCCTCAGATGCGCGCCTGGTTTCCGGCCCGAAGGCAAGCTCAAAAAGTTTGGAGTCGGCACCGTCTTTGCACACATCGCGCAGCACCCCTTTAATGCTGGAACCGGGGATGTACGGCCAACCGGTGGTTTCCTCCCGCGCTATCGGCAGGTCAATAACATCTACAGACTGTCCCGTTCCGGTGTGCACCGGCGTAAGAGCATAGATGTAAAGAATCTTCGCGTTCACCTCTGCTCCTCCTTATTCCGCATAATCCCAAACGCCCGGAAGCGCCGTTCCAAAACCGTCTCTTCGGTCTTGCTCGTTATCACTGACCTGCGCCAGCCACAGCGCTTCCGGAATTAAAGAGCCTTCAATCACTTCAAAGAAGAACACGCTTCCGGCCGGAGCGGTGTACCGAGGCGGCTTCGGACCGCGCTCTCTAATCTGCTTTTTTTCCCTGTCCTTATGCCAACCCATATACCAACCGCTCACCGGAATTCGCCTCGGAACCGCCGCCGCTACCAGCCTCAGCTTCAAACCCTGAAATCCGGGCGGACAACCTTCCAGATTTTCATCAAGCCAGCTCGGGCACCAGCCTTTTGCAAACAGAGCCGGCGTAACCAGCTGAAGCCGCAGGCGCCGCGCATCTGCCAGTGCGTTTCTCAAAAGCTCGGGGATCCGCGGCCATTCAACCTCGGCCGGAGATGCTTCCTGAACGTAAGCCAGCCTCCGCTCGCCGCCAAGTGTAAGCGTAGACGGAACCGGCCTCCAGTTCTCACTGTGAAACACGCGGCACAAAATCCCAACCGAATAAGGCTTCAACCCCTTTCCACCAACATCCGGAAACACAAGGTAGCTCACAGAAAAAAGCATGCCTTCTTCCGAAGTACCCTTGGTGGGGTCTATTTTCACGTGGATGCGCGTCTCCTGCGGGAGGCGCTCCAAACTGCGCTGTGGCACATCTTCAGATTCGCCGGATGAAAGCCACCGGACGGTATCATCGAAAGACCAAAAATCAAAGCCGCCCCTGGGCTTCTTCTCAGTGGTAACCTTCAGCGGAATGAGCCCTTTGTGAGGCAGGTCACAGCCGGCGCCGTTCGGCAGTTTCCAGGGGCGCAGACGCATGAGTTTCGTTTCCTTGCCGGCGCACTCCGCATCCTCTTCGTAAACTACGGCATCAGCAGGCGCGTGGAAGTAAACCTCCCAAGGCGATTCTCTTGAACAGCGCGCAACCAGGAATGGGCCCTGAAAACCGATTTGCTTTGCTTTGTCAGGACCGTCCGCATACCACCTCCAGCCGCAGGCGTTTCCGATGTGTGTGCGGAGTGCCCCCGCGCAGGTGCTCGGCATCGGCCAGGGAAGCGACCTAGCAGTGGCGCCCGGCTCAGGGTTAAAAGGCCTCCCGTCTCTGAAGAGGAGTGGATCCCTCGGAGTTATCAGCAGATCAACCGCTTGCATTCGCCGTCCCCTTTCTCTTGCGGAATTCCGAAAGGATGCTGTCCATGTTGGTCTTGGGGGTGCCGACCACATCCTCAACCCCAGCCAACCTGCGGGCGATAAGCATTTCGTTCACCACGGTATCAAGCGCATCCAGCGCGCGGGATGAATCGGTGGAGATTTCATCCACAATGAAACCAACGAGATCCTCGCTCAGCTCTGCGGCACCGCGCTCGGCCCTCTTGCGCTTTAAGATTCGCTCCACCTCTTGCTTTACCAACTCACCAAGATCCACCGCGGCCCCCTGGGTACCCCGCTGAGATTCAGCATATCTCTTCAGCTCGCGGTGTAGTTCGCGAAGCTCAAACGGCGCCCGGTCCGGCAGTGCTTCCAACCGATGTAGGTCCACCCAGCGTTTGAAGCGCCAAACCGGATCCTCTTTCCAGGTATGAACAACAGTCACCGCTTCGGGCCCAGCGGATCTGGTGTGTAGGGCAACTGCCAGAGAATCGCGGCACACCTTCGCGGCCCGCTCTGCCCGCCGCGACCACTCCACCAGCTCCCCCAAATGCTCGCCGTAGTGTGCGATAGAAACTCCAACGCTGAGGGTGGGAGCGACCTCCTGTCCGCCTTGAAACAACGGCTGAACACGGTTGCTGAACTCCTCCGCCAACCGCTTGGCGCACTCCAACACCGTATCCAGCGGCAGAAAGGCCAAAACATCATCGCCGCCGCTGTAAACAAGCACACCGTGGTTGTCGGCAACTATTTCTCCGGCCGCTACAGCGAAATCCACCAAAGCCGACGACAGCCTGCGGTGCTCATCCGAGGTCTCCAGGGTCCGTATTGCTTTACCCATCCTGTCACCGTCGGCGTGGAGCACGGCGAGGTAAGAGGGAATTTCGCCGACATCAAGCTTGCGGCAGGCTTCCTCCAAGGCCTTTTGAAACTGCTCAACAGCCTGGCGGTTGCCCTCGTCCTTTTCCATCCAACTCTCCACTTCAGAATCAACCGTGGTGCCCTCAAAGAAGAGTGCGGTATCGTATGGAAAGGCTTTGTACTGGTCCACCCTGGAAAACTTTTGAACCGCAGGGCATTCGCGCTCCTTAAGGCCGTCTGCTAACTGCAGAAGCGCAGAGAGCTCCTTGGATGCTTCGGCCTCCAGCCGCCTGATGAACGGATCAACGGCAACGCGAACAACAGAAACAAAGCGCCTCGGATCAACAACCCGCTTGATCAATGAGATGCTGTCCAACTGCTCTGTGGGCTTTATCCCGAGCCTGAACCTTTGGTCCTCATGCCCCTCTTTCAGCACCGTCTGCCTGCCGCCGTCCAGGGAACTCTTCGGAAGACCAACCGTCACGGTGGACTGCCGGAAGTCGCGCAGTGCTTTTCTACCAACGAGAAGGAGATCCGCCTGCTCTAAGGCTGTTTTGTAGCCACCTTCGCTTTCAATTGGCCACCAGGCGGCGTAGAACTCCAAAAAGCCTTCAATCTGTTCATCGACTTCCGACTTATCAATCAGTCCGCTGGCCTCCCTCTGGGTTATAACCCTTTCTGCTTCTGCCCAGAAGCTCTTAAGCTTATTTCCGGCCGCCTCTTTTGCTCTTTGTGCCGCAGAACCCGGATCCGAGTGGACAACAGCCACAATCTTATTAGCAACAGAGGGTCTCTTCCCATCAGCAGAACCCCCGGAAACGCTGTCGTCAGGAGGGAATATCAGCTCGGCGCCCGATTTCTTCAACTCCTGCGCTACCGCTAGTGAGATGTCGCTGAGCATCTGGGAGCCGAACCAAAGGTCGCGGGTTTTGCGCGCCGCCGCAATGAACTCCTGCACAGGACCGATGGATACGACCAGAACGTACTGCATCACAACCGCACCTCCCCTTTGAACCTTTTTTCCTTTTTCACAAACTCCACGAAAGCATCCCGGGCGTTCTGCGCGGAAAACTGCTTAAGAGGTTGGGTTTGCTCCGCCTTCTGCGGATTATTGAGCTGATCTAGAGGTATCGGCTCCTGCTGCCCTTGAAACCGCACCCCAGGAACACCGCTATCCCACACATGCGGGGCGTTTAGAACAACAACCATCGGCACCGCATTGTTCTCGGAAAGTGCGAGCGGCTTCAGTATGATCGGCGAGGCCATTCTGGTGGCGCCGTCGCACGCGGCTTCCAGAGTATGATCAGACGGATCCTTTTTACTTTGAAAGTGGAAAACAATAGGCAGGCCCAAATCCGCCCTTGGGTAAAACGGACGAGCTGGGTGCTTGGGGGTGTGGTTAAAATCCCACTTCTTCTCAATTTCCCTTATGGAGTCTGCCTCCGGCCAGCGACTGCGCCCCGGTCTTCCGGAGTCGCTCCCCTTGTTTCTGGCGAAGCCAACCCCCTGCCGAAAGTCCTCCATAACTTTGACCGCATTGGACCATGCGTCCGAAATCGAGCTTTCACTGCCCCAGAGGATTTGCGCTCCCAAAAGCAGTGGTATCATCGTTTGCCCCTGGCTCCCAGTCACGTAGGAGCTTGCTTTCTGCTTAAGCCATTCACCAACATCGCCGTTGGGCCGAAAAGCGCTGTCACTGCAGAAAAGGGAGCCGCACCCGCGCCGCGTCCGCGCCCCAATGCCCCCGAAGGTGAGCCAGGCCCATAGCGCGGCTTCAGCCTCCTTTTTTAATTTGTCCAGATCATTACCGTACCGGCCAAAAAGCAGGAGTTTAAAGCAAACTCCCTCCAATGCATCGGCAGGTTCTTTTTTCTTGGACGCTTCGCCCCGGAACGGAAACAACGCGTAGCTAAGGCACTTCGGCATACTCTTGTAAGGCACCCGCTTACCACTGCTTTCAACTTGGGTTACAATCTCTATTGCGCCGGGTTCCTTGACACTGCCCCAGATGCTTTTCTCCTTCTTAAACAAATCTCCGCAAGAGCTGTAATCCGCTCCCTTGCACGCCCGCCACCAGAAGCGAAGATGCCCGCGGATCGACGCAGCGCGGATCGGAAGCTCGGAATCAACCTCACCGGTATTGGCGCTTCCGCCGAAAAGCGGCGTCACAACATGAACCTTCACCTCAAAAAGAGGCTCTCTTCTCTTGCCCAACACCGAAGCATCGGGCGGAGGCGGTGCTTTCCGACTCATAAAGCTCCTCCGGAAGTAAACTGCGGTCTTACAAAAAAACTGCGTCTCAGCACGGTGGAAAGAGCTGGTGCGCCGTAAAAGGCAGGGTTTTTGTGCAGGGCCAAACTGCTGAGCGCAGACACATGTGAATCCTCACAAGGAACTGGTACCAACTGATTTATCGGCTGTAACCGCGTTTCCGTTAAGCGGTGCGTGTTCGTCCTTTTCCACCGTGCGTAGGCATTCTAACACAAGCAGTGTGAAATATATCTTCACTTAACCTGGGGGCAGTTTGAAGTTGCGCAACACACAATGGGAATAATAAAAAAGGGCCTGCTTTCGCAGGCCCCCGTGCTCAGTCAATTAGGAGAG